>NZ_KB290558.1:66389-77645 GCF_000282835.1 Pandoraea sp. B-6
GGGCCGCGGGCAGCGTACGCAGGCTGCTCACCACGGCCGCGACTGCAGCGAACGCCGCCGCGACATAGAGCGAGGCGCGCGTGCCGAAGCCCGACGGGGCGACGCTGAAGATGAGGGCCACGAGCGCCGCACCCGTCGTCTGCCCGGTCAGGCGCGCAGTGCCCAGCATGCCACTTGCGCCGCCGCTGCGATGGGCGGGCGCGGCCATGAGCATCGCGTAGTTGTTGGGCGACTGGAACAGTCCGAAGCCGAAGCCGCACAGGGCCATGCGCCAGACGATGTCGGCCGATTGCGGGTGCGCGGGCAGCAGGCCGAGCGCGAGCAGGCCGAGGGCGAACGCCGCCAGACCAATCGCACCGAGCAGACCGGGCTTGTAATACTCCAGCAGGCGCCCGGCCAGCGGCGCGACGACAACGATGGTGAGCGGCCAGGCCGTCATCAGCAAGCCGGTCTGCACACGATCAAAGCCCAGCGAATCCTGCAGGAAGAAGGGCAGCGCGACATACGCGAGCATTTGCGCGCAGAACGACGCCATCGACGTGCAGATCGACAGCCCGAAAATCGGAATGCGCAGCAGGTCCAGCGGCAACAGCGGCACCGGCTGGGTGCGTTGGCGTCGCACGAAGACCGTGCCGATGACGATCGCTGCGGCGACTTCGAGCGCCACCAGCCAACGCGCCTGACCATGCCCGAAGGCGTCGATGCCCGAGATGAGCAAGCCGAAGGTGAGCGCACTCAACAGCGCCCCGGTCCAGTCGAAGGGGTGCGAGGCGCGGGCCGTGTCGGGCAGCGAGCGCACGGCGATGACAAAGGCGACGACGCCGAGTGGCACGTTGATGGCAAAGAGCCACGGCCAGTGCGCGATGGACAGCACGCCGGCGGCAATCGTTGGGCCCGCAGCGGATGAGATGGCAACGATGAGCGCGTTGAGCGAGACGCCGCGCCCGAGCCAGCGCGACGGGTAGATGGCTTTCACCAGCGCGGTGTTCACACTCATGATGCCTGCCGCCCCGAAGCCCTGCACCACGCGTGCGAGCGTGAGCGTGACGAGCGAATCCGAGAGCGCGCAGCCAAGCGAGGCGACGGTGAACAGCGCGAGCCCGACGGTATAGACGCGGCGGTAACTCACAATCTCGCCGAGTGCGGCGAGCGGCAGCAGCGAGATGGTGATGGCGAGCTGGTAAGCGTTGACGATCCAGATCGACGTGGCGGGACTGGCGTTGAGGTCGCGCGCGATCGTGGGGAGCGCGACGTTGGCAATCGCCCCATCGAGCACCGCGAGCGAGATCGCGAGCATGACGGTCGCAACGGCCCATACCCGGGCGGGCATGGGCATACCGTCGGTGTGTGTGTCGGACATGTGGGCAGCGGAAGACGGGACGGGCGCGCACCGGGACGCCACAGCGGGCGGTGCGCACAACGAAAGCGTCATCCTGCCCGAAATTCCTGGACCACGCGGGGCCCTGGCGCAGAGCCTTATGTTTACAAGGGTTTCACTTGTTCCATCGCGTTTCGTTGAGTGGAACCCACGTTCCACTGATTAAAACACACTCATCGAAAGCAGTCATTTGCCTCAAGCCGCCGTGGCGCCATCGTGGAAACGCGCGATCCGGATGTTGCCGAGCGGGTGATACATCGAGCCGGTCGCGATGGCGGCGAGATCGACATCGCTGTCGAGTATCGTCTGCACGCCGATGGCGGCGATCGTGCTGGCCGGCGAGCGTCCCGGGCAGGTGTGGGCGCCGTGCCCGAAGGTCCAGGCCACGTCGTCCGGTGTGGCACCGGCGGGCGCGGCGGCAAGCACCACAAGGATCACATCGCCGCATGCGAGCGTTCGTTCATGGATGATGGCGGGCGCGTGCAGGAATCGACGGGTGTTTTGCACGGGGGGATCGTGACGGATCACCTCGCCGATGGCGGTGATGGCGACGGCAAGGTTGGCCGGTAGCGATTGAGCACCGTTGACGACGGGCACAGCGCCGGGCGACGCCTGCTGCGCGAGCCGGCGCAGGCTGTTGGCCACGAGTCCGGCGCAGGCGTCATGCGTTTGCGTAAAGAGGCCCACGACATTGGCCGTGAGCGCCCCGTAGTCGACGGCCTCGTCGCGTGCCGCGCTTCGGGCCGTGTCGCGCAACCAAGATCCTGGGGCGGCGTCGTGGTCGAGCCAGCGCATGGCGCGATGGCGAAGCGTCGTGGCGGCGCTGTGTCCGCGTGCGAGCCTCTCGGCGCGCGGAGACGACTGGGTGGACTCAGCCATCGCCGCGACCAGCGTGCGGACGTCGTCGTACACGTCGACCCACTGTGAGGGAGGAACGCCCAGCCACGCCGCGAGGGCATAGATCGGCTGACGGAAGACAAAGTCGTCGAGGCGCGCGCAGGGTGTCTCCCCTTGGGCGAGATAGGCGTCTGCACAGGCGGCCTGGCTGGCGTTGCGCAGCCGGTCGAGGGTGGCGCCGTCGGCATGCAGCGTGGCGAGTCGAGCCTTGAGCCAGGGCTTCATTGCCGCATGCGCGGCGCCGTCGTTCATCCTGACGAGTGTGCCGAACCAGTCGCCGGCGGCGCCATTGGCCAATGCCGCGGGGACGGTCGCTCCAGCAGGCCGAACACCACACGCCGGATGGCGCAGCACGGCGGCCATGGCTTGCGGGCTGGCGGCGACCCACATGCCGAGCGAGGCATCGAAATCGAACGGGCGTCGAGCGGCGAGCGACTGGTAGTACGGATACGGGTTGGGGTGCGCGACGGCGGCCAGCACACTTGCGGGCGGCGGCACGGTGAGGAGATCGGCGGTGGCGGCAAGCATGGCGGGCATCTCGATTTGAGGGGAACGGGACTCATCATGGCGCATCGGCCGACCGCCACGTTTCATCCCATGCTGAAGTGTTGAACGCATCCCCCAGCCTATACTGCCGATGCTGTGCTTCATCATCCTTACAGGAGTCCTGCTGTGGACATCGCAAGAGATCACGCCCCCGGCGTCAGCTCACTCGCCGCGTTGCTCGCCGATGCCGGGCGCATGACCATGCTGTGGGCGTTGATGGACGGTTCCGCCCGTCCGGCGGGGGAGTTGGCGTTGGTGGCCGGGCTGTCGCCGTCCAGTGCAAGCGGCCATCTTGCCCGACTGGTCGACGGCGGCGTGCTGGCGCAGGAAGCACGCGGACGCCATCGTTATTTCCGCATCGCCACGCCCGAGACCGCGGCGGCCATCGAAGCGCTTGCCAGCGCCGTGCTTGCCACGCGCGACCTGCGGCCGCGCTCTGTCCCTGTCAGTCGTTCCACGCCGATACCGCTTCGCCACGCGCGGACCTGTTACGACCATCTCGCTGGGGAAGTTGCGGTCGATCTCTTCTCGCGGATGCATGCGCACCGTTGGCTTCGGATCGACGGTAGCGACGTGGCGCTCACCGATACGGGCGTGGAGGGACTCACGGCCGTTGGCGTCAACCTCGCCACGGCTCGCGCCCATCGACGCCGCTTCGCCTGCACCTGCCCCGACTGGAGCGAGCGCAAGCCGCATCTGGGGGGCGCGTTGGGGGCGGCGCTGCTCAGCACCTGCCTCGACGCCAAGTGGCTCGAACCCACCCGGGCGCCGCGCGCGTTGCGCGTCACGCCGCTCGGGGAACGCAAGCTCGCGGCCATCGCCCTCTGAAGCGAGGTGATGGCGGTGCAGTCGCGAAGGCTCAGCCGCGTTCGGCAGCGGCGAGAAACGCGGGTGCGTCGGCCAGCAGGATGGCGAGATCGGCCGCGCCCGACTTCACCGCTCGCGCGGTGCGCTCGCGCGTCAATGTATCAGTGCCCACCAGCGAGCGCGGACCGGCAACGCTCAGGGCTGCCAACGGTCTGCCGTGAGCGTCCAGCACAGCGGCGGCGCAGGCGTCGATGCCCGCTTCGAAGCCGTCCTGACTCCAGGCGCATCCGGCGTCGCGATCACGTTCGAGCTGGGCGTCGAGCGCAGCATGCGTGCGTGCGCTTTGTGCCGTGGCGGCAGCGAGCGGTTCCGGCCCGAGCAACGCACGGCGGCGCTCGGTGCTCAGATGCGCGAGCAGCGACCGGCCCGGTGCCGTCAAATGTGCCGTGACGCGGCTGCCCGCGCGGATATTGCTGACGAGCGGTAACGCCGGCGTTTCGCACAGCAGATAGCGAACCTGGGCGCCGTCGAGCACGGTGAGATAGCTTGATAGTCCGGTCTCGGTCGTCACGCGCGTAAGTACGCGCCGCGCTGTCGCCAGGTGATCCTCGCCGGCGAGTGCGCTGGCCGCCAGTGTCAGGAAATTCAAGCCGAGCCGATGGCCACCCTGCGGCAACGGCTCCAGCACGCCCTCGAATTGGAGCGTCTCGATCAAACGCATGACCGTCACCCGATTCACGCCAATGCGGCGGCCGACGTCGCTGACATTGGCCGTCGACCCGCCGTCCGCCACGAAGCGCAGCAGCTTGAGCGCACGCATGACAGGCGTCACGAGGCCCGCTTGTCCGGTGTCTTGCGTATCGGTCGTGGACTCAATGTCTTGCGTAGCTTTGTTCATGCGGTCGATTCCAGTCATCGGGGGCATCGGGAGCATCGGTATAGGGCGGCGCAGCGATCGCACTTGCGCCGCCGCAGGTCACTCAGGCCGCGAGCGGGACTTGCCACGCGTCGTACTCGTAGACCCAGTCGGCATTGCCGCCTTCCTTGAGCCACTGGTTGCCGCGCGAGCCGATCTGCACGCGTGCCGTGCGTTCGCGTCGCGATACCTCGTAGCGCGCGAGCGCGGCGGCGAGCGTGGAAAGCTCGGCGCTTGGGCCCACGGCCGCCAAGTGGCGAGACAGTACCACAGCATCTTCGATCGCCATGCCGGCGCCTTGTGCCATGAACGGCATCATCGGATGGCTCGCATCGCCCAGCAGCGACACCCGATCGCGCGACCATTGCGGTAACGGATCGCGCACATACAGCGCCGACTTCAGCACGCTGTCGCACGCGTCGAGCAGGGCGCGCGCTTCGGGGTGATAGTCGGCGTACATCGCGCGCAACTCGTGCACGTCGCCGGGTGCCGTCCACGATTCCAGCGTCCAGCTGTCCTGGGGCGTCGTGGCGAAGACAAAGATGTCGCGGCCGAGATTGAGCGGGAACGTCACGATCTGGCTCGACGGGTTCGGTCCCCACCACTTCGTGAACGCGCCGAGATTCGGCACGCCGTCGAGTTTGTCCGCGGGCACGACCGCGCGATACGCCACCACGCCAGTGAACTCCGGCGATTCCGGCCCGAACAGGCCGGTGCGCACGACCGAGTGGATGCCGTCCGCGCCGATGAGCACATCGACGTCGTCGTGCGTGCCGTCCGCGAACGCCAGTCGAATGGGGCCGGGCTGCGCGTTGCCCGGCGCTTCGAACGATACGAGTTTCTTGCCCAGCGCAATCGACGTCGCGGGCACGGCCTGCTCCAACGCCTGCAACAGGTCGGCGCGGTGCATCGTGAGTTGCGGCGCGCCGTATTTCGTCTGCGCCGTGCGGGCCATTTCCAGACGCGAGGTCTCCTCGCCCGAATCCCAGGTGCGGCTGATGCGATGGCTCGGTTGCGCGGCCGATTGGCGCAAGGCGTCGCCGACCCCGAGGCCGTCGAGCGCGCGCACGGCGTTGGGTGTCAGGTTGATGTCCGCGCCGACCCGGGCGAACTGCGCTGCCTGCTCATACACGCGCACACGGAAACCTGCGCGCAGTAAGCCGATGGCGGCGGCCAGACCGCCGATGCCGGCACCGTTGATGCCGATGAGAGGAGCTTGCATGGGAACATCCTTTGACGAAAGTGACGACAAACCAGAAAAATAATAAGTTCAAATATGAACATGATGTTCAAATATTATTGTTTTTGATTCGATCAAAGGCAAGGCATCCTCGGGTAAATCCCGAGGAAACGGACAGGCCCTGACGGGGGGCGAGCCAGGACGCCCGGCAACGCTCGCGGGACGAACGGTGCCGCTCGCTGCGCAGCTGGGGCGGAGATCTTCGTCGCTGTACCGGCGCGTTAGCACGCCAATTTATTCTTATCAATTCGTGAATCTCCGCTGCGGGGCTCATGCGTCACCTGGCCTAAGCTTCGCTCAGTTGGTTTCATAAGTAATCCAACGTTTCATAGGTGGAACGTCGAAAAAGCAAATGCGGGACGAGGCGACTGGCTTGGGTTGCCGCGCATCGCATCCGGCGTCGTCACCGTTCTCGAATCATCGAACGACAGGAGTACACAGATGAAGCGGTTTCCGATGGGGCGGATCCCTGGCATGACGGCGCTGGCGGCGGCAATGCTGCTGGCGGCGGGGGTGCCGGTCGCTGCGCAGGCGCAGAGCAACGTCACGATCTACGGCAGCCTGGATGCCGGCATGGCGTACGTGAACAATCAGGGCGGCAACGCGAACTGGATCGCCCAGCAGGGCGCGACGCAGCCGGATCGCTGGGGCTTTCGCGGGGTCGAGGATCTGGGCGGTGGCAATCGTGCCATCTTCCAGCTGGAAAACGGCTTCTCGACGCTCTCGGGCAACACGGTCAAGGCGGGCGCGATGTTCAACCGCCAGTCGTGGGTTGGCCTGCAGTCGGACAAGATGGGCACGTTGACCATCGGTCACATGACCACGTTCAACTTCGACTGGCTCGGGCCGATGAGCACGGCCTACCTGGGCATGAACTGGTACATGTTCCACCCGGGTAACCTCGACGAGCTGGCGAACACGTCCGTCGTGCAGGTCGACAACTCCGTGCGCTACGTCACGCCGGACTTTGCGGGCTTCAAGGCGGGCAGCATGATCTCGTTCGGCAACAACACGAACTTCGCCAACGGGCGCAAGTGGAGTGTGGCCGCGAACTATACGAACGGCGGCTTCAAGGCGTCGGCAGTCTACTCGAACGAGAACAACCGCACGCCGAACGTTGCCGTGCTCGGCGGCGCGACTTACCAGGGACAGGCGGTTGGCAGCTATGCGGCGTCGAACGTCGAGAACATGGGCGCCGGCGTGTCGTATGGCTTCGGGCCGTGGCTGCTGCACGCGTTGTACACGCGCGTGAAACTGCAGTCGCCGGGCTTCAGCGACACTTACCAGTCGTTCGACGGCGGTGCCAACTATGCGACGGGCGTGGCCAACACGATCACCTTCGGCGCGGCCACGACTTCGCTGACGGGCAAGCGCTGGACGCAGGTCAGCCTGGGCGACGTCTACGCGTTCTCCAAGCGCACGCAGGTGTATCTGAGCGGTGTGTATCAACACGCGAGCGGCAATGGGGCGGTGACGGCCATCAACACGATCGGCGCGTCGTCGACGGGCAATCAGTTCATCATCCTGTCGGGCGTGCATCACTCGTTCTGACGCCTCGCAACGCCAACGCATTGCGAGACGCCCCTTGTGGTCTCACTTCCCACGCCGGCCGGCCTTTGCCCGCCGGCGTTTTTTTCGTCTCGGCTGTTGTGTTGGCTGTGCAACGCCTGCGGGTGCGGGTTTCCCCTAGTCAAAAAACAATTTTGAACGGGCAAATCCCTCCCTATAATTGATCCATAAGTAAATCAACGTTTCACATATGAAACGTGTCCCGCAAGGGAAGACAGGTGGCAAGCCATGCAGGCGAAACGACGCAGCAGGCTGCCCGAGGCAAGTTGAACATCCAGAAACACGGTGGTTTCCCATGCTCAGGTCGATTCAATTGAAGGACGCGAACGTAGCCGAGGCGAATGCCGAGGCACGTCAGGCGCAGCCGGCGGCGGCACCCCTGCCGTTCGCCATCGAATACCGCGGCGTCACGCGTCGGTTCAAAAATCGCCAGGGCAAGGGCGAGATGACGGCCGTCTCGGACGTCTCCATCGGCATCAAGGCCGGTGAGTTCGTCTCGCTGATCGGCCCGAGCGGCTGCGGCAAGAGCACGCTGCTCAACATGGGCGCCGGTCTCTACGCGCCGAGCGAAGGGCAGGTGACGCTCGCGGGCAAGCCGGTGCGCGGCCCGTCGCAGCAAGTCGCGTTCATGTTGCAGAAAGACCTGCTCATGCCGTGGCGCTCGATTCAGAAGAACGTCGAGCTGGGCATGCAGATCCGTGGGCGCAGCAAGGCCGAGCGGGCGGAAGTGGCCAAGGCGCTGCTCGCGCGTTGCCACCTGAAGGGCTTCGAGAACCACTACCCGCACCAGCTCTCGGGCGGCATGCGTCAGCGCGCGGCGCTGGCCCGCACGCTGGCCGTCGAGCCGGACGTTCTGCTCATGGACGAGCCGTTCTCGGCGCTCGATGCGCAGACCAAGATGGTGCTCCAGCAGGATCTCGCGCAGATGCTCGCCGACGAGGGCAAGACCGCGCTGATGATCACCCACGACCTCGCCGAAGCCATTGCGCTCTCGGATCGCGTGTTCGTGATGAGTGAGCGCCCGGGCACGATCATCGAGGAGATCACGATCGATCTGCCGCATCGCGACAACCCGATCGAGCGCCGCAAGCAGGCGGGCATGAACGAATACGTGGCCCATCTGATGGAACTGCTCAAGGTGGGTCGCGACGACCACCTTGGTTGATCCTCGTCCCCGACACTGCAAGACACTGGAATCCTCGCTATGAAATCCCTTTCCAAAACGCAACTGACCGTTGGCAGCTTCGTGTTGCTGCTGATCTTCGCGGCCATCTGGCAATGGGGCCCGACGGCGTTCGGCGTACCCGAGTTCGTGCTGCCCAAGCTGTCGTCGACCGTGATCGAAGGCGCCCGCATGTTCCAGGTCGAGAACCTGTGGCTACACATCGGCGTGACGGCCATCGAAGTGATCGCGGGCTTCGTGATCGGCTCGGCGCTGGGCGTGGTGATCGGCGTGGTCCTCGGTTTGTCGCCGTCGACCGAAGCCATGCTTTCACCGTACATCCTCGCGCTGCAGATTGCGCCGAAGGTCGCGTTTGCGCCGCTGTTCGTCATGTGGATGGGCTACACGATCTACCCGAAGATTCTCGTGGCTGTACTGATCGTCTTCTTCCCCGTGATGATCAATGTGCTCGGCGCCGTGCGCGCCGTCGACCCGGACATGGTCAATCTGGTGCGCGCCCTGTGCGGCCGCCGCTGGCAGATCTTCCGCTTCGTTGAATTCCCGTCGGCCATGCAGGCGCTCTTCGCGGGCTTGCGCATCGCGTCGACGCTGGCCGTGATCGGCGTGACCGTGGGTGAGCTGGTCGGTGGCGACCGTGGCCTGGGCTATCTGCTGGTGTATGGCGAAGGTCAGGGCAACACCGCGATGGTGTTCGTCTCCATCGCCGGGCTCACCGTCATCGGTATCGCGGCGTACGCCGCCGTGGTCTGGCTGGAACGCCGCGCGTTGCATTACGTGCCGCGTGCCGCCATGAACATCGCCTGAACGACGAGGAATTTCACCGTGAACGAACTGCCCATCCCCCCGCTCGACGCCAACACGCTGGCGCCGCTCGACGGCAAGAAGCTGCTGATCACCGGTGGCGCGCGTGGCCTTGGCGAAGGGTTCGTCCGTGCCGCCGTGACACGCGGCGCGCAAGTGACGATTGCCGATATCGCCTCGCAGGCCGGCGAGGCCCTCGCGGCCGAACTGAGCGGTGTGGGACATGCCGTGTCGTTCGTGCGTGTCGACCTGTCCGATCCGGCCTCGGTGGACGCGGCCGCCAAGGGGGCTGCCGAGCGCATGGGCGGCATCGACGGGCTGGTCAACAACGGCGCGATCACCAACTCGGGCGGCAAGCTGGCCGCCGAGCTGAGCATCGAGACGTGGGACGCGGTCATGAACGTCAACGTGCGTGGCACCTGGCTCATGACGATGGCGGCGCTGCCGTTTCTGCGTGCATCGGGGCAGGGGCGCGTCGTGAACATCGCGTCGGATACCGCGCTGTGGGGCGCGCCGCGCCTGCTCGCTTACACCGCCAGCAAGGGCGCCGTCATGGCGATGACACGTTCGCTCGCCCGCGAACTCGGCCCGGACGGCATCACCGTCAACGCGATCGCGCCGGGACTCGTCGAGGTGGAAGCCACGGCCTACGTGCCTGCCGAGCGTCATCGTCATTACCTGGAGGGACGTGCGCTGCCGCGCGCCCAGGTGCCCGACGACGTGATCGGCCCCGTGCTGTTCCTGCTCTCCGATGCTTCCCGTTTCGTGACCGGGCAGGTGCTGCCGGTCAACGGCGGCTTCGTGATGCCCTGACGAGCCGTTCTTATTCGCAACGCCTTCAAGGAGTTAGACCATGGCGCAAGCCGACGCTAAAAACACCGCGACGCCACAGGCCGTCGAGAGCTGGACGCAGGCCGAAGGCCAGGCGTTCGGCGACTGGCTGGACACGCGCGTAGCCCGTTTCTCGACGCGCAAGTACGACTGGGACGCGCTGAAGTTCCAGGCCGACTACGACCCGAAGTACCGCCGCGCGCAAATGCGCTACGTCGGCACGGGCGGCACGGGCGTGGCCAAGGACGTCAACACGGTCCCTGCCGGTCACTTCACGTTCTCGACGATGGTAATCCCGGCCGGCAACATCGGCCCGAGCCACATCCATATGGATGTCGAAGAAATTTTCTTCGTGATGCGCGGCAAGATGAAGGTGATCTGCGAGCGCGATGGCGAAACCTGGGAAGCCATTCTCGGTGAGCGCGACCTGATCTCGGTGCCGCCTGGCGTGTATCGAACGGAAATCAACATTGGTGACGAAGACGCGCTCATGTGCGTGATGCTCGGCTCGCAAAAGCCGGTCACGCCGACGTACCCGCCGGATTCGCCGCTCGCGCAGATCAAGCGCGATCTGAAGTAAGCCCGCCGGGGGCCGTTGTCCCGGAAAGTCCGGTGAGGGGCTTGCCCGTCGCAAGCGCCACACCGGCAGGAATTCACAAAGCAAGACGTTCAGTCCAAGCCATGCAAGCCGAAGCCTTTCAGTCCGAAGTACCCGAAGATGCCGCCGTCGCGCCGCTATGCGCGCGTCTGGACGCCTTCCCGTACCGCACCGTCGCCACGCGCGTGGGCACCGTGGGCTATCGCAGCGCTGGAACGCAAGCCGAAGGTGCCATGCCGGTCGTGATGCTGCACGGCATCGGGTCCGGTGCGGCGTCATGGCTCGCGCAATTCGAAGCCACGAACCTGCATGCCGCGCTTTACGCATGGGACGCGCCGGGTTACGGGCAGACGACGAATGTCGCCGACGCCGAGCCGCACGCCGACGCCTATGTCGAAGCGCTCGCGGCGTGGCTCGATGCGCTGGGGCTGGCACGCGTCGCGCTCGTCGGTCATTCGCTGGGCGCGATCATGGCAACCCAGTTCGCGAG
>NZ_KB290558.1:77655-90475 GCF_000282835.1 Pandoraea sp. B-6
CCGCAGCGCGTGAGCGGGCTCTTTCTCTGCTCGCCGGCCGGCGGTTACGGCAAGGCCGATGCGCAGGTGCGTCTGAGCAAGCGCGACGGTCGTCTGGCGATGCTCGACAAGCTCGGCCCGACCGGCATGGCGCGCGAGCGCAGCGACAACCTCGTCGCCCCGAACGCCGCGGCCCTGCCGCGCGCGTGGGTGAAATGGAACATGGCACGCGTGCTGCCCGCGGGCTATCGTCAGGCAACGCATCTGCTCTCGAATGGCGACGTCGCCGGCGCGCTAGCGCAATACGTGGCGGCGAATGCGGGCCCGGTCGCGGTGGCGGTCGGCGCACAGGATGCCGTGACGCCCCCGGCGGCTTGCCAGGCGATCGCCGAGGCGGCCGGTGTGCCGCTGCAAATCATCGAAGGCGCTGGGCACGCGTCATATATCGAAACGCCAGACGTTCTGAATGCCGCGCTCGCCGCGTGGCTCGAACGTATCGCGGCAGGAGAACGTTGAGATGGCATCCGTAACGCCCAAGCGCATGACGGCAATGGCCGAGGCGCTCACCGAAGACGACACGCTGCGCGAGCCCGCGATGCAAGGCGAGGGCGAGAGCGAAGATCTCGTCGACGGCGCGGCCACCGAGACGCGCTACCTGGTACCGGGCCTTGAGCGCGGCCTGCGCATTCTCACGCAATTCTCGCCGCGCGAGCCCGTGTTCAGCGCACCGGAGCTCTCGCAGCGACTGGGGATTCCGCGCACCACGGTCTTCCGCTTGTTGCAAACGCTCGAAGCGATGGGTTTCCTGGAGCGTGCAGGCGGTGAAAAGAATTTTCGTCTGGGCGTGGCCGTGCTGCGTCTGGGCTTCGAATACCTCAGCTCGCTGGAGCTGACCGATCTGGGCATCCCGATCATCGAACGGCTGCGCGACGCCACGCAGCTCACGTCGCACATCGTAATCCGCGACGGGCGCGACATCGTGTTCGTGGCGAAGGCGCAGAGCGTGGCGAGCGTGTTCAACTCGATCAAGGTCAACGTCGGCACGCGCCTGCCGGCGCATGCGACCGTACACGGCCATGTGCTGATGGGCGACCTGACGCTGGCCGAGCTTCGCGCGCTGTACCCCGAAAAGACACTCGAAAAATACACGCCGCAGACACCCGAAACGATCACCGAGCTGTTCGAGCGCGTGCGCGAAGACGCCGAGCGCGGCTACGCCGTGTCGGCCTCGTCGTTCGAGCGCGGCATCAGCGTGGTGAGTGCCCCGGTGCGCAACGACGCGGGACGCATCTGCGCCGCGATCACCGTCACCATTCCGCGCGCCACGCTCGATGCGTCGGTGCTCGACGCGGGGCTGATCGCACAGGTGCGCGAGGCGGCCGACGCGCTGTCGCACCGCCTGAACTACCGGCCGGGCAGCGACGACCGGGCCACCCCCTACATGAAGTCACTGGGATTGAAATGATCAAGATCGACCTCACCCAACGCGCGGCGCTGGTCACAGGCGGCTCGTCCGGCATCGGCCTCGCCACGGCCGAACGCCTGCTCGACGCCGGTGCCGCTGTCGCGATCTGCGGCCGCAACCCCGAGCGCTTGGCGCAAGCCGAAGCCCGTCTGCGCGAGCGTCATGCCGAGGCGCGCGTGATTGCCGCACAGTGCGACGTGCTCGATGCCAACGATGTCGCCGCGCTGGCCGAGCGCATTCGTGGCGAATTCGGGCGTCTCGACATGCTGGTCAACAACGCGGGCCAAGGTCGTGTGTCGACGTTTGCCGACACGACCGACGACGCCTGGCGCGAAGAGCTGGAGCTGAAGTATTTCAGCGTCATTCGCACCACGCGCGCCTGCCTGCCGATGCTGCGCGAAGCCGCCCGCGAGACGGGGGATGCCGCCATCGTCTGCGTCAACTCGCTGCTCGCGCTCCAACCGGAGCCGCACATGGTGGCGACGTCGTCGGCGCGCGCGGGGATCCAGAGCCTGGTGCGCTCGATGGCGAGCGAATTCGCGCCCGACGGCGTGCGCGTCAACAGCATTCTGATCGGCCTGGTGGAGTCGGGCCAGTGGCGCCGTCGCTTTGCCGCGCAAGGCGAAGGCAAGACCTGGGAGGAATGGACCGGCGAGTTGGCCCGCAAGAAGCAAATTCAGTTGCAACGTCTGGGCAGGCCTGAAGAGGCGGCCGCAGCGATCTTTTTCCTGGCAAGCCCGCAGTCGTCCTATACGACGGGCAGCCACATCGATGTTTCCGGAGGCTTGGCAAGACATGTCTAACACAACCACCGTCGGCGAAGTCATCGCGGCGTTTCTCGAGCAGTGCGGTGTGAAGACCGCATTCGGCGTGATCTCGATTCACAACATGCCGATCCTCGACGCCATCGCGCGTCGCGAAAAGATCCGTTATGTCGGCGCGCGCGGCGAAGCCGGTGCGCTGAACATGGCCGATGGCCTTGCCCGTGTTTCGGGCGGTCTCGGCGTGGCCTTCACGAGCACGGGCACCGCCGCGGGCAATGCGGCCGGCGCCATGGTCGAAGCCCTCACCGCCGGCACGCCGGTGCTGCACATTACCGGCCAGATCGAAACCGAGTTCCTCGATCGCGATCTCGCGTATATCCACGAAGCGCCCGATCAGCTCAGCATGCTGCACGCGATCTCGAAGGCCGCCTATCGCGTGCGTTGCGTCGACACTGCGCTCTCGACCGTGCGCGAAGCCGTGCGCGCGGCGCTCACGGCGCCGGCCGGCCCGGTGAGCGTGGAGATTCCCATCGACATCCAGGCGGCGGAAATCGAATGGCCCGCCGATCTGGCCGCGCCGCACATCACGGTGCCGACGCACGACGACGCCCGCGTGGCCGAGCTCGCCGACAAGCTGGCCGCCGCGCATCGTCCGATGCTGTGGCTGGGCGGTGGGGCGCGCGGGGCGGAAGCCGCCGTCAAGCGTCTGGTCGACATGGGCTTCGGCGTGGTCACCAGTGTGCAGGGTCGCGGCATCGTGCCGGAAGATCATGCCGCCACGCTCGGTGCGTTCAACATCCACCCGACGGTCGAGACGTTCTACAAGTCGTGCGACGCCGTGCTCGTGGTCGGCTCGCGTCTGCGTGGCAACGAAACGCTGAAGTACAAGCTCGCGCTGCCGCGCCCGCTCTATCGCGTCGACGCCGATGGCCTGGCGGACGGCCGTGGCTACCGCAACGACCTGTTCATCCAGGGCGACGCCGCACGCGTGCTGAACGCGCTGGCTGACCGTCTGCAAGGGCGCCTGTCGATCGATCCGGCGTTCCACGCCGATCTTGCGGCCGCTCGCGAGGTGGCCGTCAAGCAGGTCGCGGAAGGTCTCGGCCCGTACCGTCAACTCGTCTCCGCACTGCAAAGTGCGCTGGGCCGCGACTTCAACTGGGTGCGCGACGTCACGATATCGAACAGCACGTGGGGCAACCGTCTGCTGAAGCTCTTCTCGCCGCGCGCCGGTGTGCACGCGCTGGGCGGCGGGATCGGTCAGGGCATGCAGATGGGTATCGGCGCGGCGCTCGCGGGCAACGCGAAGAAGACCGTGGCGCTGTGCGGCGACGGTGGTCTGATGGTCAACGTGGGCGAACTTGCCACCGCCGTGCAGGAAAAGGCGCCGGTCGTGATCCTGCTGATGAACGATCAGTGCTACGGCGTGATCCGCAACATTCAGGATGCGCAGTACGGCGGTCGCCGTCACTACGTGCAACTGCACCAACCGGACTTCGCCGCGTTCTGCGCGAGCCTGCAGCTCAAGCACGAGCGCATCACGGCCATCGATCAGGCGGAGGCGGCGGTCGCACGCGCCGTGGCGCACGACGGCCCGGTGCTGCTCGAAGTGGACATGCTGTCGGTCGGCAGCTTCGCTTCGCACTTTGCCGGTCCGCCGGTCCGGGAGCCTGCGAATGCATGAATTGAACCACCGTCCCGTTGACGTCGCGCTGATCGGCTTCGGCGCGATCGGCTCGAAGGTCTATGAGGCGTGCGCGAGCGATCCGTATCTGCGCGTGGGCCACGTGATCGTGCCGGAAGACGCCGCCGCCCGCGTGCGCGAGAGCGTGCGCGCCGACACCGAAGTGGTGTGTTCGGCGCAGGCGCTCTCCAGCCGCCCGGACTTCGTGCTCGAGTGCGCGGGTCACAGCGCGCTGTCGGGGCACGTGGTGCCGCTGCTCAAGTCGGGGGTGGATTGCGCGGTGGCATCGATCGGTGCGCTGTCCGACACCGATCTGCTCGCTGCACTGGAACAAGCCGCCAAGGACGGCGCGTCGACGGTTACGTTGCTCTCGGGTGCCATCGGCGGTATCGATGCGATTTCCGCTGCGCGCGAAGGCGGTCTGGACGAAGTGCTGTACACCGGTCGCAAGCCGCCGATGGGCTGGCTCGGCACGCCGGCCGAGCAGGTCTGCGATCTGGCAACGCTCACTACCGCGACGGTGATCTTCGAGGGCAACGCCCGCGACGCGGCGCGTCTGTATCCGAAGAATGCGAACGTGGCGGCGACCGTGGCCATCGCCGGTCTGGGGCTCGACGCGACGCGCGTGCGCCTGATCGCTGACCCGACGAGCACGCGCAACGTGCATCACATCATCGCCCGCGGGGCGTTCGGCGAGATGTCGCTGGAGATGTGCGGCAAGCCGCTGCCGGACAACCCCAAGACGTCGGCACTGACCGCGTATTCGGCCATTCGCGCGCTACGCAATCGCGTTGCGAACTGTGTGATTTAGCAGGAAGAGCATCATGAGCCATCAAGATTTGCTGCAAGGGTTTTCGAGCGACATTCTGGTCGGCGGCGAATGGCGCGCCGGCACCGGCAAGCGCTATCAGAGCCTGTATCCGGCCGACGAGAGCGTGAATGCCGAGATCGCGGCGGCGGGCGCCGAAGATGCGATCGACGCCGTCGAGGCGGCCGATGCGGCCTGGCGTCGCGCGGACTGGGCGGGCTTGAAGCCGCATCAACGCGCCGCAGTGCTGCATCGCGTGGCGGACGGCATCACGCAGCGCGCCGAAGCGCTGGCCCATCTGCAGCGGCGCGACAACGGCAAGCCGATCAGCGAGACGCGCGCGCTCGTCGCGAGCGCATCGAGCACGTTCCGCTACTTCGCCTCGTGCCTCGAGACGCTGGAGGAAACGCTGACGCCGTCGCGGGGCGACTACCTGACGATGAGCGTGCACGAGCCGCTGGGCGTCGTGGCCGCCATCACGCCGTGGAATTCGCCGATCGCTTCGGACGCGCAGAAGCTGGCCCCGGCGCTTGCCGCCGGTAACGCCGTGGTGCTCAAGCCGGCGGAAGTGACGCCGCTCGCCTCGCTCGAACTGGGCCGCATCTGCGAAGCGGCCGGTGTGCCGCGCGGCGTGCTCTCGGTGTTGCCGGGCAAGGGCTCGGTCATCGGCGACATCCTGGTGCGCCATCCCAAGGTCAAGAAAGTCGCCTTCACCGGCGGCACCGAAGTCGGTCGTGGCATTGCGCGGCTGGCGGCGGAAAAGCTCATGCCGGTCTCGCTCGAACTCGGCGGCAAGTCGCCGACCATCGTGTTCGAAGACGCCGACATCGATCATGCGGTGGCCGGTGTGCTCTACGGCATCTTCAGTTCGTCGGGCGAATCGTGCATCGCGGGCTCGCGTCTGTTCGTGCACAAGGCCATCTTCGACACCTTCGTCGAGCGGCTGGTGGCCGGCGCGAAGCAACTTCGCGTGGGCGATCCGCTGCGCGAAGACACGCAGATGGGGCCGCTGGTGACGTCGTCGCATCGCGAGTCGATCGAGCGCTATGTCGCCATCGGGCTGGAAGAGGGCGGCCGCCTGTTGTGCGGCGGCGAGCGTCCGGCGGGCGATGGCCGCGAGAAGGGCTACTTCTATCAGCCGACCATTATCGCGGGCCTGACGAACCAGGCACGCATGGTGCAGGAAGAAATCTTCGGCCCGGTGCTGGCGGTCTTGCCATTCGAGAACGAAGACGACCTGCTGGCCGAGGCCAACGACAGCGTCTACGGTCTTGCGGCCGGGATCTGGACACGCGACTTCAAGCGCGCCTGGCGCATCGGGCGTGCGCTCGAGACCGGCACAGTCTGGATCAACACCTACAAGCAGTTTTCGATCTCGACGCCGTTCGGCGGCTGGAAAGAGAGTGGCATGGGGCGTGAGAAGGGGCGTCTGGGGTTGCTGGAGTACACGAACCAGAAGAGCCTCTATTGGGGCATCAACGACAGCCCGCTCGCGTGGGCGGGCAAGGTCTGAACGTCAGTCAGTGGCAGAACACGCCGCAATGCACAGGGTATTGCGGTCATCCGATACTTGAGCGAGGCAGAGATATGTTGTCGATTTTCCGTGGATCGTTGGCGCGCCGTGCGCGTCGTGCTGTTGGCCTGTGCGCCGTGGCGGGACTCACGAGCCTGGCGGCGCCGGTAATGGCGCAGCCGGCTACCCAGCAGATTACCTATCTGCTCCCGGCGCCGGCCAACCTGCCGGCCTTCGCGCCGCTGATGCTGGCCGAGAAGAAGGGCTACTACGCGGCGGAAGGGTTGTCGGTGCGCTGGCTGACCGTGCAAGGCGGTGCCGACGTCGGCAAGCAGCTCGCCTCCGGTAATGGCGATCTGGGCGGCGGCCTGGGCGACACCCCGATCGTGCTGCGTCCGAACGGCATTCCCATCAAGGGCGTGGCGCTGCTGGGCGGGCGCACGCTGCATCAGTTGGTCGTGCGCAACGATGCGAACATCAAATCGCCCGCCGACCTGAAGGGCAAGACGATCACGGTGCTGTCGTATCAAGACACCGGCTTCTACGCGACGCTGGGCCTGCTCGCCTCCGCGGGTCTCACGCGCACCGACGCGCGCATCCAGGGCGCCGGTCCGGCAGGCGTGTGGCAGCAGGTCGCCACGGGCAAGGCCGACGCGATGGTGGGCACGCCGGAGTGGGCGCAGAATATTGAAGATGCCGGCGTGAAGGTCACAATGACCTCGACCGACAAGTACTTCCCGGGCATGGCGCAAGCGGTTCTGGCGTCGGACAAGACCATTGCCGAGAAGCCGGAGATGGTCCGCAAGTTCGTTCGTGCCACGATCAAGTCGGTGGCCGAGATCATGCGCGACCCGGCGGCCGCGGCCAAGGAATACTGCGCGACCGTGCCCGGCTACAAGGGCAAGGAAGCCGAGATCGAGAAGATCCTGACGTATTACGCCCGCAACGTGTATCCGGGCCAGGAGCGTCTCGGTGCGTTCGATCCGGCGCGTGTGACGAAGCTACAGGATTTCTATATGCAGGAGAAGATCATTCGCGAAAAGTCGAACCTGGCCGACCTGTTCACCAACCAGTTCGTGCAATAACGCGAGACGACACATGAACGAAAACGCCCCGGGCGCCGCTGCGGCCACCCAGCCCGACACGATGTTGCTGACGGTGTTCCTGCGTCACGATCAGTCGAACAATCTGGACGATTTCCAGGAACGCCTGAAGGCGGCCGAATGGTGGGAGCGTTTTCCGCCGGCCGGTGTGAGGGTGGTGTCGTGGACGGTGGCGATGGGCTTTGGCCAGATCGTCACGCTAGAACTGCCACCGCACCTGCTGCCGGCGGTCAACGTCGAGCTGGAGCGCTCGGCCTGGGGAGTGTTTCGCACCGAATGCTATCCGACTTACGATTTTGTACCCGTGCACGCGCGCATTCGCGAACGGGTTCGCCAGGGAGGGAAATGATGGACCGCTATCTCGAACCGCATCAAGCGCGTCGCCATGAGCCGACGCAATACGAAAGCCTGCTGGGCGACGCCATCGAGCGCGCCTATGCCGCCGGCACACACGATCTGGCTGGGCTGGTGGCCTACCTGAATCGCACGGGCCCCGGCCCGCAAGCGGGCGACGTGTGGACCGAAGCGGTGTACACCGCGCAGATCGCCCGAATGGCCGAAGAGTAACAACATCACAGAGTTCGATCGCTGCGCGCCGCGGGTGCGCGGCGATCGCGATGGAGACGTCCCCCATGACTACGCAACAGCCTATCCTCACTGCCGACGCCATTCTCGAGCGTGGCCTGAAGAACCTCTGGTATCCGATTTGCCCGTCGCACATGGTTGGCCGCGAGCCGGTCTCGCTGCGCCGCCTGGGCAAGAAGCTGGTGTTCTGGCGCGACCAGGACAACCAGGTGCATGCCCTCGATGATCATTGCCCGCACCGTGGTGCCCCGCTGTCCAAGGGCATCGTGATGGGCGATCGCATCGCCTGCGGCTATCACGGCGTGCAAGTGCGCTGCGACGGCACCGTGATGCGTGTGCCGGGCAGCCCGGGCTGCAAGCTCGAAGGTTCGCGTCCGACGCAGGCGTACCACATTGTCGAGCGCAACGACGCGATCTGGCTGTACAACGCCACCGAGAACATCGACACGCCGCCGCCGCTCGTGTTGCCCGAGGAACTCGATGCCGACGGCGAGTACTCGTCGTTCCTGTGCTACACCGAGTGGAAGGGCGACTACCGGTACGTGCTCGACAACGTGATGGATCCGATGCACGGCACGTATCTGCACAAGCAGTCGCACTCGATGGCCGAGGGTGACAACACGGCGGCCTTCCGCATTCGCGACACCGACCGTGGCTTTGTCTTCGAGAAGGAAGGCCAGCGTGACGTGAACTTCGACTGGACCGAGTGGGCCGATACCGGCACGCACTGGATGCGTCTGGAGATTCCGTACCCGAAGACGGGCGGCCCCGGCGGCAACTTCGTGATCGTGGGCAGCTACACGCCGGTCTCCCCGACGCTGGCCGCCGTGTTCCACTGGCGCTGCCGCAAGCTCGACGGCTGGCAACGCGATACGTGGCGCTTCCTGTATCGCAACCGTCTAGAAGCGCGCCACTGGGCGGTGCTCGAACAGGATCGCGTCATGCTCGAAGACATGGAGCCGGATGCCAACCAGAGCGAGCATCTGTATCAACATGACATGGGTATCGTGCGTCTGCGTCGCCATCTGAAGAACCTGGCGAAGGCGGAACTCGAGCGCATTGCGCAGGGCAAGGCGTAAGCCGCGCGAGACGCTTCATGCCCATCGACCCACCTCTCAAGGCCGAGCGGATCCGTGCCCAGGCCGTGCCCGATCTGGGCACGGCGACCTGGAGCAACGGCATTCGCGTCGGCAACGACATCGTGCTCTCGGGCATGACCGCACACCCGGTCACGCGCGCCGCCGCCGAGCCGCTCACGACTTACGAGCAGACACGGGTGGTGCTTGGCAAGATCCGCGCGCTGGTCGAGGCCGGTGGCGGGCGTCTGGCCAACATCTACAAGCTCGTGGTGTACGTGACCGACATCGCCGACAAGGACGAGGTCGGCCGGGCCCGGCGAGAGTTTTTTGCGGACGTGGCGGCGAACGGCGGGGCGTATCCGTGTTCGACGCTCGTGGAAGTGAGCGGCCTGGTGTTTCCGGAGCTGCGCGTGGAGATCGAGGCGTTCGCGCGTCTCGACATCGATTTGTCCGCCGCGGGCTGAGCCGGCGGACGTCAAGAGTATCAGCAACATCTGAGAGCGGCGTTATGAGCAAGTCAACCCTGTCGGCCATGGTGCGCACGCTTCGCTTCGAAGCGGCGGGCATCATGAGCATCGAACTCGTGCCGGTGGCGGGCAGCGGCACCCCGTTTCCCGACTTCACGCCGGGCGCGCACATCGATCTGCATCTGCCGAGCGGGCTGGTGCGCAGCTATTCGCTCGTCAATGCGCCGGGCGAGTCGAACCGCTACGTGCTCGGCATTCTTGCCGATCCGAAGAGCCGCGGCGGCTCGCGCTTCATCCACGACAATTTCCGCGTGGGGATGACGCTGGAGATTTCCGCGCCGCGCAATCACTTCGAACTTGACGACGCCGCCGAGCACACGGTGCTCGTCGCCGGCGGGATCGGCGTGACGCCGATTCTCTGCATGTATCGACGCCTGCGTGCGCTCGGTCGCCACGTCAAGCTGATGTACTGCGCGCGCACGGCGCCGCAAGCCGCTTTCGTCGACGAACTGAACGCGCTGGGCGGCGACATCACCTATCACTTCGACGACCAGCACGGCGGCAAGCCGACGTCGCTCACGGCGTTTCTGTCCGGGCAGCCGGCGGGCACGCACGCATACTGCTGCGGACCCGGCGTGATGCTCGACGCCTTTGAAGCGGCGTGCGCCGAGGCTGGCATCGCCAACGTGCACATCGAGCGCTTCGCTGCGGCGCCGGATGCGCCGCCGCCCGCGACGTCCGAGGGCTATGTCGTGAAGCTCGCGAAGTCCGGCAAGGAGCTGAGCGTGCCGGCCGGGGCGACGCTGCTCGAGACGTTGCTCGCCGCGGGTATCGACGCGGAGCATAGCTGCATGGAAGGTGTTTGCGGCGCTTGCGAGACACGTGTGCTCGAAGGCTGTCCCGATCACCGTGATTCGGTGCTGAGCGCGGCTGAGCGCGCCGGGAACAAGGTCATGATGATTTGCGTGTCCGGTTGCAAGGGCGACCGTCTGACGCTGGATCTGTGACCGCGCCCACTTTGAACCCCTACCCGAGACTGTCATGACGATTCTGGGCATCGAACAAATTACCTACGGGGTCACCGACCTCGACACCTGCCGTCGCTTTCTGGGCGACTGGGGCCTGACCGAGGTGTCCGTCGACGCAAACGGCGCGCGCTTCGAAACGCTGAACGGTTGCCGTGTGCTGGCCGTGCGTCACGACGATCCGTCGCTGCCGCCGGCGATGGAAGATGGACCGACGCTGCGCGAAGTGACGTGGGGCGTGACGACGGCCGAAGAAGTGGCCGCCATCGCCGACCGCTTCGCTGACCAGCCGGGCTATTACTTCAAGGACGGTGCGACGGGTTGCGTTGACCCCAACGGTCTGGCCGTGCGAGTGGAAGTGACTGCCAAGCGGGCCGTGGACGTGAAGGGCGCATTGAGCAATCCGTGGGGGATCGCGGCGCAGCGCGTGAACACGCCGAGCCCGGTGTATGAGCGTGCCCAGCCGATCGAAGTGGGGCATGTCGTGTTCTTCACCAACGCGCTCGCGGCCACGCAGACGTTCTATGAAACGAAGCTCGGCTTCGAGCTGTCGGATCGCTATCCGGATCGTGGCGCGTTCATGCGCTGCGCGCCGCACGGCGGGCATCACGATCTGTTCCTGCTGGCGTTGCCGAACGGCAAGCGCGGGCTGAACCATGTGGCGTTCACCGTGCGAGATATCCACGAAGTATTCGGCGGCGGCATGCATATCGACCGCTGCGGATGGGAAACCCAGTTGGGCCCGGGCCGTCACCCGATTTCGTCGGCGTATTTCTGGTACTTCAAGAATCCGTGCGGCGCGCTCATCGAGTATTACGCCGACGAGGACATCCTTACGCCGGAATGGCAGCCGCGCGACTTCGAGCCGGGGCCGACGGTATTTGCCGAATGGGCGGTGGACGGCGGACTCGACGGCAACACGCGCCGTCAGAAAAAGGGGAGCGAAGCGCCAACCGGCAAGTTCATGACTGACACGGCCAAGCGCTGAGTCGAGTCATCGCGGAAGCGTCAATCCCGGGGGGGATGACGCGCCGCATTTCACGAGTTGTCGCGAGAAGCGGGAACCGGCGCGCGATGTGGCGTCATGAGGCCCGGATCGACCTTGCCAGACGTGAGGTCGTTTCGGAAGGCGTTCATGGCGCGCCGGCAACCGTCCTGCCGACGCTTGTGGCACGAGGGGGCACGCGTTTGCGCTGCCCTTTTTTGCATGGTGCGATTACTTCGCCAACTCCGCGTCGATGGCGGCGACCAGCCGCGGGTCGTCGGCCTTGACGTCCGGTGAGAAGCGGGCCACGACCTGCCCGTTGCGTCCGATCAGAAACTTCTCGAAATTCCACAACACGTCGGCCGGGTTCTCGCGGACTACGCCGAAGCCTTTGAGACGCTCGCGGAACGGGCCTTCGCCGATCGCTGCGGGCTGTGCTTCGACAAGCGCCGTGTAGAGCGGGTGACGGTCGTCGCCCAGTGCCGAGAGCTTGGCGAACAGCGGGAACGTAACGTTGTATTGCGTGGTGCAGAAGTCGAGGATCTCGGCATCGGTGCCGGGCTCCTGACCCTTGAAGTTATTGGCGGGGAAGGCGAGGACTTCGAGGCCGGCGGCGCGCTTTTCTTCATACAAGCGCTCAAGGCCCTCGTATTGCGGTGTGAGGCCGCACTTCGACGCGACGTTGACCACCAGACGCACGCGTCCCGTATAGTCGCCCAAGGTTGCGGCGCCGCCGTCGTTGCGCGTCACCGCGATGTTTTCGATAGGGGTGCTCATGCGTATTTCCTTTCTTGGTTCGGTCAGCCGAGTGTAGCGCAAGCCTGTGGGCGCCTGCCGACCGGCGAAAAAAATGCCGATTGACAGTCGGTAAATGGTATGGAAGGATTCGCGGAATAAAAAAATGACGAGCGCTGTCAAGCGCGTCGTACAGGTGAACAAACACGGGGTCGTTCGAATGTTTCGTGCAGCTTCTCGCACCATCGGTGATTCTGCCCCAGAGGCAGGCCACGTCATCGCCTTGAATCAGACCGCGCTCATGCCGTAGCGAGCGTGTGCCGCGACGCTCACGCATCCAATCCTTCTGACCGATACGGCCGGACTTCCCTGCCATGACGGAGGTCTTGCGCCTACGTGTCGGTCGCTGCGCGCGAGCCCGTTCCGAATCCACGAGTCAACGCGTTGCAATAAGAAAGCCGTATTCCGGGAAATCGAATGAATCGCATCTATCGTGTGGTATGGAGCGCCAGTCTGGGCATGCATCAGGTCGCGTCCGAAGTGGCCGGCGGTCATGGCGGAACGTCGCGCTCGGCGGACCATCGCCGTGTGCGCAAAGCGGCGGGCGCCGCCGTCGTTGCAGCGGGTT
>NZ_KB290558.1:90485-110651 GCF_000282835.1 Pandoraea sp. B-6
TCGCCGCCGTCGTTGCAGCGGCTTCGCTGAACACAGGACCGGTGTGGGCAGTCCCGCTGGCCGCCATCATGGATGGTCGCACGTTTCTCGTTGCCGGTCAGGCCGACACCACTTCGTCGCCGAATTGGCGCTATGACGGTACGACCCTGTCGATCACGGGCGCGACCTTCGCCCAAATCGTGAACACGTTCGGGACAATTTCGAACGCTGGCACGCTGGTCGGCGGTAACGCATTGCTGATTTCGTCACGGGGCACGGTGGCGCGTCTCGAGAATAGCGGGTTGATTTTCTCGCCGAGCAACGCGGGCATCGACAACGCTGGCACACTGGCGTCTGCATTCAATTCCGGCTCGATCTCCGCCGCCAACGGGTATGGTGTGGAGAACACGTCGCATCTCGGCGAGTTGACCAACACGGGGACTATCTCGGGCCGTTATGGCGTGGCCTCGTTCTATCGACGCAGTTGGGCACGCTGACGAACAGCGGCACCATTACGGGCGCGCAAAGCGGGGTGATGAACCGAAGCGCGACCCTCACGACGATCGACAACCTGCCCCTTGGCCTGATCGATGGCACCAGTGGGCTCGGCACCGGCACCGGCATCGACAACCGCGGTACCGTGATCGGTGGCACGACCTATCACGGCATCATTGGCACGATCAACAACGCTGGAACGATTTCGGGCGGGAACTACGGCATTTACAACGAGGACTCGATCGGTACCATCAACAATCTCGCGGGCGGGCTCATTTCGAGCGCCGGCGCGGCCATCGCGAATGCCTCCGCAGCGGCCACGATCGGACAGATCAATAACGCCGGCACCATTGCGGGCAACATTTCCCATTCCGGCACGCAAGCCTTGTCCATCGCGGGGGCGTCAGGCGCAGCGCAGGGCACCCTCACGGGTTTCGGCAGTGCTATCCCCGGAACCCTTTCCAGCTCGCTCGCCGATATACACTTCAACGGTGGCAATCTCCTACTTAACGACGACCTGAACCTCGCTGGCACACGAACGGCGTTCAACGACGCGTCGGTATTGCAAGTCAACAATGCCATCCAGGTCTCAGGCGATTACGCACAGGCGGCAGGCGCCACGCTTCAGATCGGTGTTGCGGGCAATGCGGTTACGACCGGCGATTTGACGACCGATAGCGGCTACGGACGGCTGGTTGTGAGCGGCAACACGACACTGGCAGCGGGTTCGAGTATCGCGTTACAGTCGCTCGGCTATTCGTTTGCGGCGGGTCAGCGCTATGTCGTGATCGACACGGCAGGCTCGGCCACCTACAACGAAGGTTCGCTGGTTTATCGCGTCAACGGTTCGTCGACGCTCGGCGCGACCGGCGCCACGGTCGCTAACGGCAGTCGGCAGGATCTGGTCGTGACGTTGATTTCGGATACGAATGCCGGTTCCGACAACGGCGGCGGCACCGGTACGACACCGCCCGCCGACCCTCGCACCAACGCCTTGCTTGCGTCGGCACCCAACGCGCAGTCGTCGCTGCGGGGCTTGCTGGGCTACACCGGCGTGAGCGACGCCCAACTGCTGAATCTGTACAACGCGGCACTCGGGTCGCTGAGCGGCGGTTCGACGGACTCGGCCAATCGGGTCGGCAAGCAACTCGCCCCGGCGCAGAATACGCGTGCCGCAGGCGCGGCCACCTTCGAATCGCTGGGCGTGGTCGGTGCGCACGTCAACAGCCTGCGCGTAGCGCAGGCCGGGGGCACCGGGATTGCGACGGGCGACAGCGCAGCCAACTGGGGCGTCTGGGGACAGGCCTTCGGCGGTCACGCCAGCCAGTCGGTGCGTAACGACGTCGACGGCTACAGCGCCAACTACGGTGGACTGGTCGTCGGTGCTGACAGAGCATTCGGCGAGCGCTGGCGTGCGGGGGGAGCGGTCCAGTTCTCGCGCACGGCGATCGACAATGACGGTAGCACGTCGGGCAATACGACCGGCGTGAACGGGTATGGCCTCATTGGGTACGCCGCGTACACCGGCGAGCCGTGGTACGTGAACCTGTCAGGCTCGGCGGTGCTGCAACACTACGATACGACGCGATCGGTGTCGATGCCGGGATTCAACGGCGTGGCCCATGGCAACTTCAACGGTCAACAATTCGTGTTCGGCGCCGAATTCGGCTGGCCACTGGCGCTGGGACGTGCCATCGTCACGCCGCTGGCGGGCGTCACATATGGCTATCTGAACCAGAACGGCTATACCGAAACGGGTGGCAATGGCTCGGCGCTTACGGTCGGCAGTGTCGGCGCTAGTTCGGTGCGTAGCGCGCTGGGGGCGAAGGTCGCCTTGCCATTCGAAACGGCGAAGGGGATGTGGGTGCCCGAACTGAGCGTGCGTTGGCTGCATGAGTACAACCGTACGCGTCAAACGACGGGCGCGAGCTTCGCTGCGGATCCGTCCGGCCAGACGGCGTTCACGACCGTGGGCGCTACGCCGGTGTCGGACCTGGCCGATATCTCGCTGGGCCTGACCCTGATGAAAGCGAACAATCTGAGTGCCTCGATTCGCTACGACCTGCAAGCGGGGGCGGGCTTTGTGTCGCACACGGGGATTGTGCGCGTACAACAGCGCTTCTGAGCGTCGCGCGTGTTCGGAAACGTTCGTACGCGTCCGGCGGTCGCAACGATTGACATGGCGGCGACCGCCGTGGAAGTATCGCGCAGTGCCTACCGTCTCCCGACCGCCTCTCGATGTCTGCCGCCGCTTCGACCCCCGGAATGCTGACCTTCGCTCAGGCGATTGCGTTAGCCCATTCGCATTGGCAGGCGGGACAGGCGCCCCAGGCAGAAGTCCTGTGCCGGCGCGTGCTGGAAGCGTCGCCCGAGCACCCGGACGCGCATTATCTCCTCGGCCTCATGGCCCATGCCTATGGCAAGCGCGACATGGCGATCGACCATCTGCGCACCGCCTGCCGGGCGCCCGGTGCGCTGGCGTCCAGTTGGTCCGATCTGGCCGAGATGTGCCGGCAGGCGGGCCGGCTCGATGAGGCGCTGGCGGCGGCGCGCCGGTCCGTCAAAATCGATCCGGCGTTTGCTGCCGGGTGGAACAACCTCGGAATAGTGTTGCAGGAGGTCGGACAGCTCGATCAGAGCTTGGCATGCCTCACCCGCGTGAGCGAACTGCTGCCCGCGTCGGCCGATGCGCACAACAATCTCGGGAATACCGCGCGTCTGCTGGGGCGTCAGGAGTCTGCCGAGACGCACTATCTCCGGGCCCTTGAAATCGACCCGCTACGCGCGGACGTGCACAGCAATCTGGCGTCGCTGCTGAGCGCACAGCAGCGCTTTACCGAAGCGCGAACGCTGGCGCGCCGCGCCATTGAGCTGGATCCGTCGTTCGTCGACGCCTACCGTAATCTTGCCGACATTGAAGTTTCCAGTGGAGACGTGGCGGCGGGGTTGCAGGTCGTGGAGATCATGTCGGCGTTCGCCCCCCAGCATTCCTCCACGCTCGTGACGCGTGCCCGGATTCTGCCGCTGGTTGGACGGTTGGACGAGGCACTCGATTGTGCTCGCGATGCGCTCGCCCTCCAGCCGGAGAGTCACGATGCGCGGGCTGCGCTTGCGCTTGTCGAGGCGCAGAGGGTTACGCGCAATCGCCCGGCACTCGTCGACGGTGTCCCGCCCTCGGTGCCGCAGTTGCTCGCCACACCGCCGGATATGACCTCGGTTCACGACGCCATCGTGGCGTGCGTCCATGCGCAGGCGTACGAAAGGGCTGAGTCGATGCTGCGCGAGGTCGTGGGCGCCGAGACCGCGCCCGTGGTGATGTGGCGATTGCTTGCGATGGTCTTGCGCGCGCAAGGCAAGGTGCACGAGGCACGAGACATACTCGACAGGCTTGCCCGTCAGGTGCCTGGCGACCTGTCCAACCGCTTCGATCTCGCCGAGACGTTGCTCCTGCTCGGCGACTTCGAGCGTGGTTGGCGCGAGTATCGCCACCGCTACCGCCTCGAACATACGCAGTCCATTGAGCGCAAGGTGCAACGCCCGCGTTGGGACGGCAGACCGATTCCCGGCCAGACGCTCCTCATCCACGACGAGCAGGGCTACGGAGACACGTTCCAGTTCCTGCGCATGGCGCGCTGGGCGCGTGAGCGCAGTCAGGCGCGCGTGATCCTGGAGATCAATCCGGAAGCATTGCCGATCGCCAGGCGCATGTGGGGCGATGACGATATCGTCGCTCGCGGTACGTTGCCGGTGACGTTCGATCAGCATTGCGAACTGATGAGCCTGCCAATGGCGATGGGCTTGACGCTCGCCGATCTGCCGGGCGACGTATCGTACCTGAGCGCCGACCCCGAGCGCGTCGCCCATTGGCGCGAAAAATTGGCCGACGTGCCGCGCCCGTGGGTCGCCGTGGTGTGGGCGGGGCGCCCGGAACACGTCAACGACGGCAACCGGTCCATGTCGCTCGCACAACTCGGCCCGTTGGGGGCGAGTGGCGCGACGTTCCTTTCGATTCAGAAGGGGCCGGCGGCCTCGCAGGCAAGCACGCCTCCTGACGGCATGTCGATGGTGTCGCTCAGCGACGGGATCCGCGATTTCGAGGACACTGCGGCGATTTTGCATCTCGCGGATTTGTTGGTGTCGGTCGATTCGTCGCCCGTTCATCTGGCAGGCGCGATGGGACGTCCGGTATGGGTGCTGTTGCCGTTTGTTCCCGACTGGCGCTGGCTGCTCGCTCGCGACGACTCGCCCTGGTATCCGGGGATGCGTCTGTTTCGCCAGGAGGCCCGCGCACACTGGCAACCCGTGGTCGAACGCATGGCGCAGGCACTCAAGCACTTCGTGGTGGAATGGCGTGATGGCGCGATTTGACCGAAGGGCGCGGCGCAGCGCCATGAACGCCATGCTTGCAGGGTGGCAGCGCGGGATGCGTTACGTTGCCGCAGTGGCTGCCCTATCGCTGGCGTCTGGGTGTGCCAGTGTGGATCGCGACGCGCATGCCGATGCGTTGGCCGGACCGGCGGGACTGCACCGGGAAGTGCTGACGGCGGGCGATTTCCGCCTTACCGTGTTCTCGCGCATTACCCGCCCTGACAAGCCTCTACGCATCTACATCGAAGGCGATGGATTGGCCTGGGTTTCGCGCAGTGAGCCATCGCTGGACCCCACGCCGGTCGCGGCAACGGGGCTGGCGCTCGCTGCCGCGGATTCGTCCGCGAAGGCCGCCGACAACGTCGCCTATCTGGCGCGACCCTGCCAATTTACGCCGATGCAGGACAATCCCCGTTGCGCCGTCGCGTATTGGACCGGCAAGCGGTTCGCCCCCGAAGTGATCGATTCAATGAACGCGGCAGTCGATCAACTCGTGGCCCGTACCCCTGGGCAGCCCGTGGAGCTTGTCGGCTACTCGGGCGGTGGCGCCATTGCCGTGCTGATCGCAGCGCGCCGCCACGACGTCGCCGCGCTGCGCACGGTCGCGGGCAACCTCGACACCGAGTACATCAATCGGCTGCATCACGTCTCGCCGATGCCGGCGTCTCGTAATCCCATCGACGTGGCGCGGCGAATCGCAGGCATTGCGCAGATCCATTTCAGCAGCGCGCAGGATACGATCGTGCCGCCGGACGTCGCGCGGCGCTTCGCGGCGGCGGCGGGGGGATCCTGTGTGACGACGGTCACGGTGCGCGGGGTCGCGCACGATGGCGATTGGGCGCAACATTGGCGTGAACTGCTCGCACAAGTGCCGGTTTGCCGAGACCGCTAGCGGGTTGCGGATGGCCTGACGCCCGTCACCGGTGTCAGCTTTCGCGCACCAATGCGGCGATTGCCTCGACGAGTGTGACGCCGCCACGCAGCGCGTGTTTGCCGTCGTCGCGGAAGCGGAAGTCGCCGTTGTTGAATCCGTCGAGCATCTGGATACGTGGCAGCGGGTTGCGCATACCTTGCGCGCGAAAAAGGGGATCCCAGCCCGCTCGGGGCACCGCCTCGGCGCAGACGTCGCGAACGAGCGTACGGGCGAGTGCGGCGGCGATGTCGTCGGGCGAGTAACGCTCGGGGCCTTCGATTTCCCAGATTGGGTTGTCGCTGAACGGCGCCTGCATGGCGCGCGCCGCGAAATGGGCGACGTCGCTCACCGAGACCATCGGAAGCGCCCGATCCACCGGCTGCAAATAGCTCGGCAGCTCCCCGCGTTCGCGAGCGGGCTCGATGTCCCACGCGAAGTTCTCCATCAGCCAGGCCGGGCGCAGGAACGTCACCGGCAGCGATAACGACAGCATCGCCGCCTCGAACAAGCGCAGCGCGGTGAGCAGGCTGGGCATTTCGCAGTCGGCGCCGATGCTCGACAGGCACACCACGCGTTTCGGGCGAGTGGCGGCCAGCGCTTGCCGAATCGCGTCGATCAGGCGCCGCGCATGCGAGAAGTCCGGCTCGGGGTCTGCGTTCGGTGGGAGCATCACGAACACGGCTTCGCTGCCGCGAAACGCGTGGGTGAGGGCGTCGACATCGTCGTTTTCCGCGACGGCAATCTCACCGCCCAGTGCGGCCCATCGGCTCGATTTGACGGCATCGGGGACGACGACCCGCAACGGTAGACCTGCCTTGAGAAGGTCATGTCCCAGCACGCTGCCCACTCGCCCCGTGATGCCCATTACGGTGTACATGGTCACACCTCACACGCAGTAACGTTGCCGTAAAAGTAACACGGGAACCGGCGGCGCATAAATCGCAGGCGTGACGGCCCGACAACGGTGACGGGCCGTCACGTTGTTCTAGGGCATAAGCTTGGGTCGTTTGCCGGGCCCGGGGGAATGGATCACCCGACAGGGGCTGATGAACTTGTCGCTGGCGACGGCCGCCTGCGCAAAGGTCTCGAAGTAGATCGCGTGGTCGGCATTTGCCACGTGCGCTCGTTCAATTTCTTCCGCCGACGCGTTCCATGCGAGCCCCAGATACTCGCCATGGTCGTGGAACCAGACGACATAGCCCTTTCTCGACAGCGGTTTCGGCAGGTCCGGTGCTCCGCTCGTCCCGAATCGCCTCGTCATGCCTGCACCTCGGGATTTCACGTTCTCATCGTTCGAATCGCGCATGGGTTGCTCCCAGAAGTTGCCCCCACCGATGTGGGGGACGCTTCCATCATCCCAGCCGTGAAATCACTTGAGTTTCAGCAACGTCCGAATTGTCGGCTCGGGACGTCGCCATGCGAAAGCCTCGACGTATTTCCCAAATCGATGCGTGGGGGCGGTTGGCGCTTCGCAAGCCTCAATAGCGGTATCCCAGTGTGAGCATCACCGAGCGATCGTCGCCCAGTGCCACGGCGTTGCTCAGACCTCCTGTGTAGTAATGCTTGTTGAAGATGTTCTTCAGATTCAGCGCGGCGTGCCAGCTCGGTGCCGTGTAGCGCACGCCCACGTCGCTGACCACGAAGCCCGGAATCGTGTAGCCATACGCATAGAGGTTGCTCTGACCACGTACACCCCCGTTGATCTCCCAGCGCCGCAGTTCGCCCGGCAACCGGTAGCGTGCGAACAGGTTAAAACTGTGCCGTGGCACGTTGTTGATGCGCACGCCATTGGTCGACGGTGCCTGGCCGCCATCGTCGGCGATCACGGCCGACGTGTAGGCGTAGCCGCCGGTCACGCTCAACTGATTCGTCGGCGCGGTGTTGAAGCTGACTTCGACGCCGCGCGAATGCTCTTCGCCCACGGCAATGCTGTAGCCGTCGTTGTTCGGATCGCTCTCCAGCACGTTGCGGCGGCGCAGGTCGAATGCCGCGAGCGTCACACTCGTGTGGCCCTTCTGGAGGTCGAACTTCACCCCCGCTTCCCACTGCTTGCCGGTTTCAGGATCGAAGGCGTTGCCGCTTACGTCCGCGCCGCTGTTCGGGTAGAACGAGGTCGCGTAGCTCACATAAGGGCGCACGCCGGGGAACAGCTCGTACATCAGCGCAAGCGAGCCCGTGGTGGCGTTCGACGGGTTGCCGCTCGTGGTGTCGGTCAGCTTGTTGAGTACGTTGCTCGACGCACTGTCGTAGCGCATGCCCGCCAGCACGCGCCAGCGCTGGCCGAGTGCGATCTGATCGCGCGCGTAGACGCCCAGATCGCGGATCGTAGTGTACGCGCGCGTTCGTGGCGTGGATGGGCATGTGATGGCTCCCGTGTAGACCGGGGCGTACATGTTGATCGAACCGACCGAGCACGTGGTGGTGGTCACGTCCTCGCGCCCGCGCATGTAGTCCATGCCGACGGTGATCTCGTGGCGGCCGAACGCGGTGTCAAAGGTCTTCTGCGCGTTATTGTCCAGCGAGAGCGTGTCGCCGGACCATTGCGAATCGGTGGCCGTGCGGCTCAGCGTGTAGCCGTTCGAGGCGACCTTTCCATTGGCGACGAGCTGACCGCCCAGCGCGAACTGTTGCCAGCGAGCATTCTGGTTCACGGTCCAGCCCGAGTCGAAATGGTGGGCGAAGCGGTAGCCGATACGTGCCTCGTGCCCCGAGTAGGGCCGCTCACCGGGCTCGCCCGTGAAGGTACTGCGCGACAGGCTGCCGTTCTTGTTCGGGATCAGCGTGCCGGACCACGGCAGGCCTTGCTGGCGGAGGTAGTTGCGTTCCTGATAGCTCGTCAGGATCGTCAATTCCGTGCGCGGGCCGAGATCAAGCGATAGCGACGGCGCGATATAACGATTGCGCGACCAGACATAGTCGGTGGCGTCGTGGCTGTTCGTCGCCAGGGCGTTGATGCGAAATGCGGCCTTGCCGTTCTCCGAGAGCGGCGTACCCATGTCGACGGTGCTCTGGTAGAAGCCGTGACTGCCCACGGTGGCATCGACGTTGGCGAACGTGTCGGCTTCCGGCCGCTTGCTGACCATGTTGACCATGCCGCCCGGCAGCACGAGTCCGGAAAGCAACGTAGCCGGTCCCTTGATCACTTCGATCTGTTGCAGTCCGAAGGTTTCTTCGGCGAAGCGGTTATTGATGGCCGTGCGCAGGCCGTCGAGATACACGGAATCCGACGCCGTTTGGCCGCGAATGATGAAGTCGTCCCAGCCCCGTCTGCCGTACGTGCCCGAGATCACCCCGGGCACGTCGTGCAGCGCGTCGTTGAGCGTCTGGACCTGTTGCGCGTCCATCAAATCGCGCGTGACGACACTGATCGATTGCGGCGTCTCGCTCAAAGGCACCGACGACTTCGTGACCTGAGCGGCGGCGGGCGCGTCGAACGCGGTGCGGGGCGCGCCGCTCGCACTGACAGACACTGCGGGCAGCGCAACGGTGCCAGATGCACTCACGGACGTGGCGTCGGGCGTGGCGGTGTCGGTGTTCGTTGCGCTCACGGCAGCCGAACTCGCCACGTCAGTAGACGTGGCCTGCGCGAAGGCGAGCGGCGACGCCGCGATGAAGACCAGCGGCAGTGCAGCGTAATTCTGGAGGCGGCGCATCGATAATAATAAAAATAGAAATGAGAATTATTATTAATTAAGTTGCGTATGCTACTACGGGTCGTCCTCGGTAATCAATGCGCGCTGAAATATTGCCCATGTCCCGAGTGCCGGCGCGGGGCGGGCTCATCCAACCGAGTGTGGAATCGTATCCGCCGATACGGCAGGGTGAACCAGCAGGATCTCAGCTAGCGGATGATCGTCTTGAATACGCGATTTCGGTCGACGGTCGCCGCGTCAGGCAGGCCATTGCCATCGTCGTTGGGGGGCACCGAATCCACATCCTCGAGAACGGGGCCGGTGTAACGTCCGCGGGGTCGGATCACCTTTCCGACCTTGAGCTGCTCCATGCTATGCGCAAGCAGGCCGACACTTCGTGCGGTGGCGAATAGGGCGAAGGCGGCGTCGCGAGGAAGCTTGAGTTGAGAAGCCAGAACGGCAAGCGCGACATCGATGTTCGGTTGAAGCCCCGTCAAACGGGTCACCTCCCCGATAAATGATGCCAGTTCTTCGGGGGGATCGAGGCGCTCCAGCAACGCCTGGGCGCGCGGGTCGCCTTCGGGATAGAGATGATGGCTGAACCCAGGGATCGGGAGGGCCGACTGCAAGTGATGGGCCACCACACTTTCCGCCCCTACTCGCTCTACATGATCGAACACGGCACGGACACGACCTGAAGCGTCGCCGTGCAACGGGCCTGAGAAGGCCGCCAGCCCGGTGAGCAGGCATCCCGGCAGCGATGCGCCGGTGGATGCCGTGATTCTTGCGGCAAAGGCCGAACTGGTTAGCTCGTGGTCGGCAACGAGTACCAGGGCTCTGCGAATGAGGTCGGTGCCTTCGCTTCCTTGCCCCCATCCAAGCGCCAGTCGTTCATGCGTGAGCGTCGCCTTTTCGCTGCATTTCGCACCAAACGCTTGGGAGACGAGCGCGACCAGGTGGCCCGCCTCGGTATGTAGTGCTCGGTCGGTTCGGCCGTGTGTCGAGTGACCATTCGCGGCAAGCGCGGCCAAGGACATGAAAGCGCACTGTCTGCCGCGCTCTTCCCACTGCAGCGGGGTTCGGTCAATGTCGAAGGCAATTGGCGATCGTGCGTTCCACAGGATGGCGGCAACGTCTTCGAGCGTCGATGCCTGTGACAGGCGAATGCTATCGCGCCCGCGGTAGTACGCGCGCCCTTTGGAAAACGTAGTGATTGCGCTGTGGATGCAAGGCTCGGCGCCGAATATCGTGCCTGCGGCAAGGGCGGCGCGTTTGCGGCCGACCTGCTTCTTTCGGCAAAGGATCGCGACGTCCTCTGCACGATACAAGCTCTTGCGCGGGTCGGCGGGGTCCGGCATGACGGCGATGTTGCCTCGGCTGACGTACGCGTAGATCGTCTGCGCTTGCACGCCCAACTGTCGGGCCGCTTCGGTCAACGTGATCCAGGTTCGCATGGAATAGGCGTTCGCTATAGGGCAGGGCGCTCAAAACGGGCAGCGGGACTCACTCGTTTCGAGTGAGTCCCGAGCGGGTGGCTCAATATTGACGTCTCTTCAAGTAAAAGTCATCTCGCTAGGCTTGCGCTCAAGGACTTCAATGAGGATCTCGCCCGGGGACTTCACAAAAAGTGCCCGGACGCCGGCACGGACCGACTTGATCGGCTCGACGATGTCGGCTTCGCAGGCCTTGAGGTGATTGAAGGCGACATCGAGATCATCGACGGTCACGCCGAAATGATCGATGCCTTGCGTGCGCGTGCCACCTGAGATTTCGGTCGTATGCGCGCCGGACAGTTGGGTGATGAATAAGTTGATGGACCCGATGCGAAGATCCACACGCCCCGGACGTCGAACGACTTCCGCATTCAGGCACCGGGCAAACCACGCTGCCGTGGCTTCAGCGTCTGCCGAGCGTAGCTGAAGGTGATCCCATTTGAATTCAATCATGTCGTTCGTGCGATAGGTGGGGGCGTTCAAAGCTCGATTCTGGAGAGCTTGCCGAGGAGAACGGAATACGAGAACGTACCGAGCAGGCAGATAGCGCCCATCAGATTCAGTGCCCAGTAAAACTGTCCCGTGCGTTGTATGACGTAACCGATCATCAGCGGCGTCGTCACGGCAGCAATGTTGGCGGCGAGGCTCGTGATACTGCTGGTGAGACCGACATACTGGCGCGGCGCGATCTCGGAGACGGCGGCCCAGGACATCGAGCCGACACCTTGCGCGAAGAAGGCGATGGTCAGAATGGCGATGACCATCGCGTTGGATTCGACAAAGTTCACCAGGACGATGGACGAGCCGAGCAGCGTTCCGATGACCAGCGGCGCTTTGCGTGCGGCGGAGAGGGAGACGCCACGGCGAATGAAGAAGTCCGAGAGACAACCGGCGACGAGAATGCCGAGCGTCGCGCCCAGGAAGGGGAGTGCCTGAAAGATCCCAACCTTGATCATCGACATATGGCGCGCCTCGGCCAGATACGTCATGAACCACGTGGTGAAAAAGACCAGAATCGTGTTGTTGCAGAACTTGCCGAGGCAAATGGCCAGGATCTGGCGATACCCGAGCAGTTTGAGTGCCATGCGCCAGTTGAATTTTTCCCGCGACTTCTGCGCGGACGGGGTGCGCGATTCGTTGATGTAGTCGAGTTCGGCCTTGTTCACCCAGCGATGTCGCGAGGGATCCCGGTAGGCACAGAACCAGATCACGCTGAAAAGAATGCCGAAGCCGCCCGTCACGAAGAACACGGAACGCCATCCCGCGGCGGCCGATATCCACAGCAGAAGGCCCGTAAAAATGGGCGTTCCGATGTACTGTCCCATGACGTAGACGCTGGTCGCGAATCCGCGCTCCTGCGTGGGAAACCAAAGCGTCACCGCGCGTGCATTCGATGGAAACGCGGGGGCCTCGAGCGCACCCATCGTCAGGCGAGAGCCAAGCAACATGTGATAGCCATTGGCCAGCCCCTGCGTGAGCGTCGCGAGCGACCATCCCACCAGCGACAGCGCATAGGCGATGCGTGAGCCGAGCACGTCGGCAAGGATGCCGCTGGGCAGCAAGGCGAGGGAGTACGCGAGACCGAATGCGGCGAACAGCTCGCCCATCTGCATCTTGTTCAATGCGAGGTCTTTCGAAAGGCTTGGGGCGACGATGCCGAGGGCGGATCGGTCGACGTAGTTAAGAATTGTCGCGATCAGCAACATCGACAGCACGACGTATCTGACCTTCGATGGTCTTGCCGTGATATCGCGTGATGCCGTATCGAGTGCTGACAGGTGTTGTTCCTCTGCAAATTTCATCGATGTCTCCTGATCGGTGGCCTGCCCGTTGCTTTTTATGTGGGGCGGGCGAGGGGGTTATCCGCGGCCTACGAAAGGCATGGTGGTGGCCATGAGGGTCATGTTGAGGACGTTGGCTTCGAGCGGGAGGCTGGCGATGTGAACGACAGCGTTCGCGACATGAGCGACGTCGATTCGAGCTTCCGGGGCCACGCTGCCGTCGGCCTGAAGCACGCCACGTGTCATTCGCTCCGTGAGCGACGTTGCCGCATTGCCGATATCGATCTGGCTGCAGGCGATGCGATAGGGGCGCCCGTCCAGCGCCAACGATTTGGTGATGCCCGACACGGCGTGCTTGGTGGCGGTGTAGGCGATGGTGTTGGGGCGGGGGGAGTGCGCCGAGATGGATCCGTTGTTGATGATTCGCCCGCCTTGCGGCGTTTGGTTCTTCATGATGCGCCAGGCCGCTCTCGCACACAGGAACACACCCGTCAGGTTGGTGGCGACGACGTCGTTCCAGAAGTCGAGCGGGTATTCGTCCAGCGGCACTGCGCCGGCGTTGCGTCCGGCGTTGTTGAAGAGGACGTCCAGACGTCCGAATTCGCGAAGGATTTGCGCAAATGCCGCGTCCACGGAGCGTTCATCGGCGACATCGGCCGCCACGACATACGCGTTGCCGCCTGCGTCATCGATGGCCGCTTGGGTTTCCTGAAGGGGCGCATCCCGGCGTCCGATCAGCGCGACGGTGAATCCGGATGCGGCAAACGCGATGGCGGCCGCTCGACCGATGCCGGAACCGGCACCCGTGACGGCGGCGAACTGCTTCGAAGTCGACATGACATTACCTTTTCTCAGTGGGTCACGAACCGAGAATGGCATCGGCCGCGTCGGCCGGGCAATCTTGATTCGTTCAATCAACATCTGGAAGCGCACCCAGTCGGTGGCGTGTCAGGGTTTTCCTGATGAGCGAAAGGTGGAGGGCATCCCATGGTGGGATGCGACCGAAGGGCGCGCGTGGGCGGCGGTCATAGGTTGATTGATTCAATCAACATTGACCTTGGGCTGGCGGGTTTCGTAGTCTTTGTGCGACCGTCTACTTGGAGAAAAGATCATGTCGGAAAGCACGCGCACCCAATTGTTGATCGCGCGAAAAGTGCCGCAAGCCGTGGCGAGCCGCGCAGTGTCGGAATTCAACGCCTACGTGACCGAATCGGATATGGATGCATGGGCGGTGGTGGAATTCTGCAAGGCGCGCGAGGTGCCAGCGGTTCTGGTCGGGAAGAAATCCGGCTTGCAGGAAGCGCACATTGCGGCGTTGCCATCCACGGTGAAGATCATTGCCAATGCCAGCGCGGGCGTTGATCACATGAACGTGGCGTTCGCCCGCGAGCGAGGCATTGTCGTGACGAACGCGCCCGATGCCTTGACCGAATGCACGGCGGACTTCGCGATGTTGCTGGTGCTGGCGGCCAGTCGGCGTGCGGCGGAATACGAAAAAATCATGCGCGCCGGTTGGGGGGAATCGTTCGGCATGACGGACATGCTGGGCACGCGCGTCAACGGGAAAACGATTGGCATCGTGGGTTTCGGACGTATCGGGCGAGCGGTCGCAAAGCGCGCGCAGGCGTTTGGCATGAAGGTGGCCTACACCGACATTCAGCGGGCATCGCCGGCGCTGGAGAACGGGGCGGTGTTTTATCCAAGCCTCACGGAACTGCTTCCGCATTGCCAGGTGCTCTCGCTGCATGTTCCCGGTGGCGGATCGCCGCTCATGACGAAGGCGCAGTTCGATCTCATGCCGAAGGGGGCCGTATTTGTGAATGCGGCGCGTGGCGATCTGGTAGATGAAGATGCGCTTTACGGCGCATTGACGTCGGGGCACCTTTTCGGCGCGGGCCTCGACGTGTATCGAAATGAGCCCAATGTCGATGCCCGCTTCGCATCGCTGGACAACGTATTTCTTACGCCTCACATGGCGAGCGCGACGAAAGAGACGCGCGACCAGATGGGGTTCACCGCGTTGGACAATGTGGCGGCTGTGCTAGCGGGGCGTAGCGTACTAAACCCGGTCTGATGGGGTTTGCCTTCGCAAGACGCTCATATGGCGTTTGCACCGACGTGTGGCGGCGAAGCGGCGTAGCGGCGTAGCAGGGATGACGCCTGGCATTTTCAACGCCGCGGCGCAGCGTGGCAAATCACACGTCGCGGCGACGCCGCGGCAGGCCGGTGACGGTGAACTGACCCCGTAAAGTTGGACGGGGAAGTGATGGCGGTAAGGGCCGGGTTCTGTACCGAACGGAACTTAGCCCTTCTGGCTGGCTCGAGCCTGATGCGGCCGTGATCGTAGTCGTGGATGCCGTGGGCAAAGGCGGGGTGGATCTAGACGCCCCTTTCGGGTCGCGGGTCATGCGGCGAATTTCAGATCGCCGGCGCCGTTGGTGCTTCCCAGAATCGCTTGTCGAATGGCCGATTCTGAAGGATAGCGCCTGACGTCAAATCGCACGAGGCGCACATTGACTGCCTTCAACACGTCCTCCTTCTTTGCGTCCCGCGCTCGTTGTTGCTTTCCCTCATGCGACGGGTCATCCAGCTCAACTGCGGCAGCGATTGAAAAGTCAGGGGTGCAGACGAGGAAGTCCACCGATAGTTGCGCGATTCGGTTGAAGTGCGAATGGCTTTTGCCGCGCTTGGTTCGGACGATTCGCTTGATATCGACCTGTGCCAGAACGATGTGTCCGGGCAAGCTGTTGACCAACAGCCGATAGAACGCTTGCTCGGTTTTCGTGAGCGGTTTCACGGCGTAGTACGCGGTCGAGTCGATGGCGATGGCCGCCCTGCGTTTGCGCGGTCGAACCGTCTCCAACATCAACATCATGACAACAAGCAGGGCAAGGGAAAGCAATGCCAACCCCATACGAAACCTCCGAAGTTCACGGATAAGTGGGGGGCACTTTTTGATTTTTCCTGCGGGAAACCTTTACGCCGGATGCTATCGATGGGCGGCGAGCTTGTCCCGCGCATTGTAGTCTTACATCCCTACGCAAGTTGTGCGCATATGCCGCCTCCACCGATGTGAGTGGCACAACTGTGGCATTGAATGATGCTGAAATTCATGCCTTAGGGTCGTGGGTTCACCGTGACTCCGTCAGCCCGTCTTCGTTTCGCCTCTTATACGTCACAAACGTTTTCGCAGCGCGTCGAAACTTTTCGAGTGTCGACGTATAGGCTCGGATATTCGGAAGTTGCTGAAACGCAAGGTTTGGCACTCCTGCGATGATGAAGTCAGTCGTTAGCGCGGCTAAATTTATTCACATGTCAGGAGATTTTGATGAGTGATTCAAACAAGAGCGGCGGGAAGGACGAAGAAATCGGCGGTCAAGGCGATGGCGGGTTCGACCTCCCCAAGTCGTTGACGCGCGAGGGGCATGTTGTCTGGTTCCACGAATACAAGAAGTACCTCGGTTACGCGTGGGACGAGCGAGCAGGAGAAATCAGGCGAGCGCATGTGTCCGACCCCGAGCACGCGATTTACTTTGAGACGTTCGCAGAAGCGATGGTGGCAACGGATACGTTGATGGGCCCGCACGTCATTATTCACGTGGCGAGGCGGGGTGAGAAACCGCGATTGGTGAGATAGATTGGGTTGCGGCCCATTCGATGCGGTGGGCCGTTATCGGCAAATTCTGGATTCACCCTCGCGCCTTGCTACGCCGCAGCACGCCAGCCGTGTAATCGGCGACCGGATCCAGTTCTACAACCATCGGCGGCCGCGCCAAGCGCTGAAGATGATGACCCCGGCCGAGGCCTTTGCTTTAGCCGCCTGACCTGCGATGACCGAACACTACGTGCGTGACCGACTGGGCGACAAGGTTGAACCGACCCAATAACCGGTTTTGCGGAGCCAAATACGAATTGTGGAGCAGGGCAGAAAAGGGCGGAATCGCCGAATGCCTTGAAATCACTGTGGTGCCCAGGGCCGGTAACGATTAGCAACTCGCTGCCTTCAAAGCCCTATCTGGCCTAGAGGGGGTTCGTGGGGTGGGGTGAATTACCCCAAGATGTTACCCCACCCTAGGCCCTGCGTCGAGGCGGTCCCTGCCGTCAGATTAGACCGGCCTTAGCTGCTGCCTTCACGTTCATCCACGTCCCGTCAATGCGTACAAGGTCTCCGTTGACCTCATAGCCGTTCGCTTGGAGTGCTCCGAGGTTCGGGGCGACACCGCGCATAAATCCAGCAATCAGCGGCTTCCAAGCACTCATATCCCGTGCGTATGCCTGCTGCTGAATGGCGGCAGTAAGGCCCGCTTTCTGGCCGCTTTGCTTCGCCCATTCATAGAACGCCGGAAGCTCATCCGCGCCAAGGCCGTTACTCGTCAAGTAGTTGTCCGTCTGTGCCTGATAGGCGTCAATGACAAACTGCACTCGCTCGCCAGCCTGCGACGGGTCCATGCCTGAGCGCTGGGCCACGCCCATGACGACATCCTCTACCGCCATATCGCCCGTGGCTGCTGCAATGGCATGAGCTAGTCCCGCATCCAACGTCGATTGGTCAAACGGCTCTACTGCTGTATCCACCGCCGAGGCCACCTCTTCGGGCATCATGGCGGCATCGGGGTTAGCCTCTTCGCCCCCCTCTTCAGTTGCTTCCTCAGTGTCCTGACGGGGTCCATTCTGGCTATCGCTAGATGTCAGTGCGAACCCATCCGAAGTCTCTCGAAGAATCCCCGCCTTAATGAAGTCGCCAACCTTGGCGCTCATGCCAGCGATAACGACCACGCTCGCGGGGGTAATGTTGTTCGTCGGGAGGCCCATCGGGTCCCGTGCGGTGCTACGCCAGTCGGACGACTCATACGACGAGAGGTCGCCCGCCGAGACGGAGGCATACTCACTGGTGTTCGATACTGAGTCGTTACCGTTCAGGGTGATTGAGGTCGTGCCTCCGACAACGCGTGTCGTGGGGCCGGTGCTCGGAAGTGCCGTCTCTTCGGTAGGGACGTAGGTGCTGTAGCTGCTGTAATCGCTCATGGTAATTTGGGTTTGAATGGTTCGTTAGATGAGGCCGTGTTTCCGGGCCTCGGTGATGCGGTAATAACCGCCATCGATCATTACGCGGTCTTGGTCACGGGTCTCTCCATGCAACACGCGAAAGCCTCGTCGGGCCAATCCTTCTATGCTGTAAGGGTCAGGGGTGGGCATTGACGAGTAGTCCGGAGGTGCTGCGGGAGTGGGCCGTTGGGGATGCTTGCCGGTGGTCTGAAAATCGCCTTTAGGGTCACGCTTGAGTAGCCCGAGGCGGATCAATGCGGACGCGGATGCTGTGATACCGGAGACCGTGAATACTTCTTCGTCGCTCCGCTGGTCACTATGCATCGGCCAATCTCCGTAACCTTGCCTCTAATTCCCATCCAATTAGCAACGAGATTAGAAGTTCCATATGCTCATCACGGGTGGGGTTATCTAAGAGGAGGTCCAATCGCGCATGGATCGCTTGGCGTCTCTCGTTATCAGCGTCAGTGTTGGTTATGCGCTTCGATGGCTTGCGCTTCTTCAACGCTGGCGCAGGGGCGTCTAGTTCAATAGTCATGCCAGTGGTCTCAAGTGCCGGAGGCGTAGAGTTGTGCGAGGTGCTTGGCCTTCTTCATTCGCCTGTGAAGGTCCTTTCGGAAGTAGTGCCGGTAGACATGAGGGACAAAGCGCTCATACCGGTCTCGCATCGCGATCAGCACTTCCAGTGCAACGGCGGGGGATTCGGAGGGGCTCATAGCAATATGGGGTAAGTTGATATGGGTGATGTCGTCCGGCGGCTGTTAGGCGCTCACCGGTACCCTCAGAATCGATTCCTGAGGTCGTAGGCTGCTGACCCAGAATCCATCCCTGTTAATTGCCATTCCCCTCGCTTCCATCTCGGGGATGGTCATACATCGACGGTCCTTCCCGAATGAACCTGTTCGGTGTTTGTCAAAAGCGTGGGAGGAATTGAAATGCTGGTGACATCCGGGGCATTGGTTACGGTCTCCGGTCAGTCGTTTGCTCATGGTGTTGTTTGCAGACAAAAAGAAGCCCGCTCAATGGCGGGCATGGATAGGCATCTAAAGGGGTAACTGAGGGGGAGGCGTGTAGCAGCGCTCAGCTTCGCTTCGCTTGGAGACCGAACCTCTCTGAGGGGGGGGGGACATCCATCATGGTCACCCTCCACATTGAATCAGGATATGTGGTCTCCAACGGCGAAGCCGTATCAGAGATGGAACGGAGGTATAGAGTCCTTGTCGTGGTCTCTTCCTGTTCTTGTTACTGTTCCTGTTGCCTTAGCGGGTCGCTAACCGTTCGGTTTCTCTCAAGTCCCTAGAAATCAGCCTCTGCGGCCTCAGGTTTTACCGTCGAAGGTCTACCGCCTTTCCTTCCGTTGACTCTGTTCGTTTCAATCTTGGCGATTGCCTTCGCTCGGTCTTGATCGAGATGAGGGGCTTTGCGCTTGGGAAAATACGTTTTGAGGACCCGCGCAAGGACCTCCGAGTCTCCCCCTCGGGCAACGTAAGTGGCCTCAAGCGTTGACTTGGGTGGAAGTTCACCCGTGCGCCAATACAGGTCTTCGAGAAAGGTCAGGGTGCCAATCTCGGCTATGCTGAGGTGAAGCGTTCGCTCAATCCGCTCCCCGATGTCGAGTTGTCGGAATGGCAGTTTCATGAGTCGCTTATGCCCGCTCAAAGGTGACGATCACCTCATCGTCTTGTGCGCAGGGACTGGTGAGGAAGACCCCGCTAGCCAGTGGCGTCAGGGGAGCGCCGTCACCATTCACGGTAGCGGTGGGCGTGCCTACGAACTCGGGGAGTCCAAAGAATTGTTGGCCCGAAAAGGCCTTGTCAGTGATGGTTGTCATGATTGGCTTCGGGTTAATTAGGTAAGGCGGTGGAGTTCAGCGTTCTCACGATCAGCGGCATCACCTCGCAGGCCACGGACATACTTGTCATAGACCTGAATGGCGCGGCGCATAATCAGACTGCGGGACGGGATAAGGTTGCCCTTGATGGCACACGTCGGATGCTCTTGGAGGGCCTGAATGGTGTCCGCTAGCGGTCGCTCAAGGCGAACGCGCAGGACATCGCTAGTCTCGGGATCAAGCCTCCGTTGATACTGGGTGCGTTGTTCTTTTTTCATTTCGAGGAAGAGGAATTGCGCAGAAACAGAGCCGACCCTCACGGGTGACTCTCGGGGTGACCTACTGGGGAACTGAAGGGGACACTGCTGGTGACGCGAACCGATAGCCAGAACCAAGAACGGCTATGGTGATGAGTTCACTCTAAGCGAGAAGGGCAACCGGGCCGGTGAGGGTAGACATCCCACCAGCCCATCGCCGCAAGGTATGAGCAATACCAGTACTACGCCCCTTGGAATGCGGCCAAGGGATTCTCGCGCTCGATGTCTTCAACCACGGCCTCCCTCTACAAGAGCGTGGTGAAACCATCGGCAAGCGGAATTCGATACGCCAACTTTGGTCAGACGTGTGA
>NZ_KB290558.1:110661-112220 GCF_000282835.1 Pandoraea sp. B-6
GCGAGGGGGTTCTTCTATTCTCTTATCGGACTTAATCGAACTCGATCCAACGCAATTGAGTCGGACGGCTGGATTCTCCTCATATGCAACCTAATTCGAGATCAACACCGGCAAGGCTGCGAATGAACTGCTCTTCCCTATTATGAGGGGCAATTCTCGAAGGTTCTCCTATTGTGGGCCTTAATGCTGTCTGCTCTACGCCGCTTCACGGCTACGGACCCTCATGATGGTCTGCCGGGTGGTCCTGAAGTCCCGCGCTAGCTGGGCCACTGGGACACCCTCGGCCAACTTCTGGCGCACCTCCTGTTGTTGCTCAGGGCTTAGTGCAGATGGCCTGCCGAACGTCTTCCCATCCGCCTTGGCACGCTTGATACCGGCATTGGTCCGCTCAATTAGCAGGTCCCGCTCAAACTCAGCTACTGCTGCGAGGACCTGCATCGTCATCCGTCCCGCTGCGCTAGTCAGGTCAACACCACCGAGAGCAAGGCAGTGAACCCGGATGCCATCAGCAGCAAGCGCCTCCACCGTAGCGCGGACATCCATCGCATTACGTCCGAGGCGATCCAGCTTCGTCACCACCAGCACATCCCCCTCCTCAAGCTTTTCGCTGAGCGCCCTGAACTTGGGGCGGTCCATTGCAGTGACGGACCCGGAGATATGCTCGGTGACTGTGCGTCGAGGCGTGAGCGCGAAACCTGCGGCCTCAATCTCTCGGACTTGGTTGTCTGTGGTCTGGTCAGTCGTGGATACGCGGCAGTAAGCGAAGACACGGGACATGATTAGCTCTGTGTACGAAAGGGATGTACGAATAATAGATGATGTACGAAATAGTGCAAGCCTTAGTTTCGTACATGTGTTGTAAGGGGAGTACGTAAGTGATCCCATTCGGACAGACCCGGCTTAGGTAGAATGCTCGAAACTTTGGGGGATAGGCGTGACAAATACAACGTGGTCGGTACTGCCTGAAGATTATTTAAAGTGCTTGGGTGAAATGATCTCCGTTCATTCGTTTGTGGAGATGCTGGTGTACACACTCTTTATGGATTGCTGCGGTCTCGATGAGGACTCTGCAAAGGTAATCATTGACAAAGGCAACCTAAAGCCTGCTCAGATGAAGGAAATCATATCGGCATTGCTTGAGCTTCGGCCTTCCGACGATCCGGATGCGGACCGGGCTCTAAAGGCTGCGCTAGGTGATTACAAGCTCTTAACCGAAAGGCGCAATCAATTCGCCCACTGGCAATGGGGCATATCAAATCAGGGGCCTTCGGTAACTAATTTTTTGAAGCAGCGTCCCGGCGCTCAACCGACTATGCAACAGGTCTCTTCAGAAGACTTGAGGCTCGTCGTTGAGGGGCTCAGGTCGGTGGCGAGTCGAATCATAGTGAATACGCCATCGGCGCGCGCCTCAATGCCTAAGGAAATGAGGCAGGTGTTTGGGGGGGATGGGGGGGAGTTCGCCTAGGTAAGGTCGAAGGGGAAGGTCTCACATTTTTTTGTCAAAATTTTGGACATGCCAACAATGGAATCGGACGAGTCCGACGTCTCCCCCGATTTGA
>NZ_AKXS01000271.1:0-8193 GCF_000282835.1 Pandoraea sp. B-6
AATCCCGGCGTGCGACGCCGCCCCAAAGGCGGCAGTCCGGCGGCCGCCGGGGTCAGCCGCTCGCGATGCGCGCGCAAGAAGTCGCCGAGCGCGCGACGCTGGCGCGCATCGTCACCGTGAGGGGCTGGCGCGTCAGACGCCAATTCGGGCTTAGGGATAGGGGTAGTTTTCATACCAGGATAAATAGGTAACTTGTACCGGTATCAACGAGCCATTATCGTGAGACTTACCAACATCGCGCAAGCGCCCAGGCGGGCCGACTCCCCTTGCATCGCGCCCTGCCCCACCCACGTAGGAGACTCACCGTGAGCGAAACCCCGTCATACCCTTCCCGCCCGGGTTCGTCCACCGCCCCCGCAGGGGCGCAGGACACCCACCACGCGCATCATGGCCATAACGCCGTCGTCACCGGCCAATTCGGCCCGCAGGCATCGGCCTATCTGACGAGTGCCAATCACGCGCAGGGCGCCGATCTGGAGCAACTCGCCGCGATCGCTCGCGCGCATCCGGGTGCGCAGGTGCTCGACCTGGGGTGCGGCGCGGGACACGTGAGCTTCTTCGCGGCGCCGCACGTCGCGCGCGTGGTGGCGTACGATCTGTCCGCCGACATGCTCGGCGTGGTCGCAGGCGAAGCGGCCAAGCGCGGCCTGACGAACATCGACACGCAACTGGGCGCAGCCGAATCGCTGCCGTTCGCCGATGCCAGCTTCGATCTCGTCTTCAGCCGATACAGTGCGCATCACTGGGCCGACGTGGGTGCCGCGCTGCGCGAGATGCGTCGCGTGCTCAAGCCCAGCGGACGCGTCGTGATCTGCGACGTCGCCTCGACGGGGCGGCCGCTGTTCGACACGTATCTGCAAGCGGTCGAAGTGTTGCGCGATACGTCGCACGTGCGCAACTACGCCGCGAGCGAATGGCTGACGATGGCCGCTGGGGCGGGATTATCGGTGGCGTCGCTCACGCCGCGCACGCTCGATCTCGACTTCAAGACGTGGATCGCGCGCATGCGTACGCCAGCGCCGATGCAGGTAGCCATTCGCGCGCTGCAAACGGCCATGGCCGACGACGTGCGTCGTCATTTCAGGATTCAGGACGACGGCTCGTTCACGCTCGACACGCTGACGCTCGAACTGATTACCGGTTGAGCGTCGGGAGGTAGAGGCAGGCGAGCGCGATCCGTCGTAGCGACGCGCCCGCTTTCCTTTTATGAGCGGTCACTTTTGTCCGTTTTTCCTCACACCCGCCAAATCCCGTGGGTAACGCGATGCGGAACGTCGCGGCGCAAATGCGAGCGCCGCGCGCTGCGAGGCAATCCGCCAGGCAACCCGCGCCGTCACCGAGGGGGCGAACAACGCGGACGGCGGCTCGACCATGTGCATCACGCGCAGAAAGCGCCGGTAGATGGCGGCATCGTCGACGGCGAGACCGAGCAGCGACTCCACGTAATGTTGCATGAGCCGCGCCCGCCAATGCGTGGCGCCCCGCTCCCCCGTCTGACGTAAATCGACGCCAGTCGCGAAAATCCACGCGCGCTGCGCCACGTGGGCGAGGGCACGCTGCAAGGCCAATCCACCCGGGGCATCGTTGGCGCGACGAATGAGATGCAGATGGGCGTCGAGCGCCACCGCGCTCAATGCCGCAATCGTCATGCCCTGTCCGTACACCGGATTGAAGCTGCATGCGGCGTCGCCAAGCACCGCGAAGCCTGCGGGCCAGCGCCGCATTTCGTCGAAGTGGCGTAACCGATTTTCCGTCCGGCGAAACTGACGGATCGGCGAGACCGGCTCGGCGTGGGCAATCGCATCGTGGAGGGTCGGCACCCGCAGGCTTTTCGCGAAAGCCAGGAAGCCGTCGGCATCGCCCGGCGGATAATCGCCGCCCGCCCCCGTCAACGTGACGATCCACCGGTTGTCCTCGATGGGGAAGATCGTGCCGCTGCGCAGGCATTCGGGTGGCCGGCCGTGCACCACCAGCGCTTGCCAGTCGCGCCAGACCGACGGCTTCGGCACCGCATAGAGTCGGCTCGCGTACCCGACACGGGCGTCGACGACCGTCTCGCGTACGGCGTCCAGCCCCATCGCTCGCAGCCACGACGGCGCATGCGAGTTGCGCCCGCTCGCGTCGACAACGAAGGCGGCCGGCAAGGTCGTGACATCTTCGGCATCTTCGGCTTGTCCGCGCGATCCGCCCGCGCGACGCCGAATCGCCACGCCGCAAACGCGTGCGAGCGCCGCATCGAAGCGCAACCCCGTGACGTCGCAGCCGGTCAGAACACGAACGTTCCGCTTGGCGAGCACGCGCTGACGCACCGCGAACTCGAGCAGGCCACGGCTCGTCGACCATGTGACGAAGCCCTCGCCCGCGGGCGGCATCCAACCCGCGGCACCGAACCAGCGCACGGACCGATACCAGTCGAGCGGCACCGCGCCCGCGTCGAGCAAGGCCTGGCCCAAATCGGGAAACAGCGCATCGAGCGTTCGGCGCCCCCGCATCAGCAGTTGATGCACGTAGTGCCCCTGCGGCACGCCCGCCCTCGGGGCTGGAGAATCGGGCAGCGCGTCGCGCTCGACGAGCCACACTTCATCGAAGTGCCCCGCCAGTGCATGCGCGGCGAGCAAGCCCGCCATGCCCGCGCCGACGACGATGGCACGCCAGGCGGTCGATGGGGCTTCGGTGGGCGTGCAGCGCGCCCGTGTCGATGAAACCGTCATGATCTCCCCCGGATTATCGGAACCAGCGATTCAATGGCGTCGACGATGGCGCCACGTCGATCCGGTGGGCGATCTGCCGATGGAATTCCGGTAGCCGGCTCCAGTGCAAGCCCGGCCGCACGTGATGCGCGAGGTGATAGCCGTTGTTGAAAAACACAAGATTGAGCCACCGGTTGGCCTTCGTGTGCGATGCCTTGAACGGATCGCTGGCGTAGAGATCGATATGATCGTCGTACGTCATGTGAATGAAGTTGAGCCAGACCAGGATCCTTGGCATGACGAAAAACAGCAGCGCATTGCGCGGGTCATGAAACAGCAAAGCGACCAATACGAGGTTGCTGGCCGCGACCTGCCAGAGGCAGCGTCGACGCAATCGCGTGCAGGTCCGGCCGATGCGCAGCACGTGATAATCGTATGTCAGGAAATAATGAGCTACGTAAGCGAGCCGCGACATCCGGCAACCGCCGGCATCGATCCAGCGCGACGGATCCCGCTCCGGTTCGGTGTAGTGCAGGTGATGTCCCCGGCTGTGATGCAGGCGAAACTTTGCCGCGTACATGCCGGTCTCCAGGGTCATCACCCATTCCAGCACGCGATTGGCCCAGGCGCCCGCGAACATGCCCATGTGCGACTGGTTGTGCACGGCGGTCGAAACGGCGATCTGGGGCAACAGGAGCATCGTCGCGCACGTGATCGCCACCCACGGATCGTGCACGAGAAAATAGGCGGCCCACTGCAACAATGCAGCACCGGCCACCAGCGCCAGCGGTGCAAGATCTTCGGTGTAACGCAGACCCAGAAGTCGGGCGAGATGTCTCATGATGCCTCCCTGCAACGCACGGCTCATCGCCATCGATGTGATTCAATGGATGTCGTCCGCCTTGGCCGAGTGACGCAAGCGGGCAAGCAGCGCCGGCGAAGCGAAGCTCCAGCGCGCGTTCATCGTGCCCAGTGGGCGGCCGAACTGCAGCCACTGCGTTTCGCAAGCCAGCGCGGACAAGCGGTCATGACGATAGGATTTGGCGACGATCACGAATCGCACCGACAGTGGCGCGTGCAGCTCGGCGAAATGCTCGAAGGTGACTTCCAGCGAATTGAGCACAAAGATGAGGTCGTGCGGCACCTCGTAGAAGCGGTGCGAGATCGCAGTGCCGGTCTGGCGAGTGGCTTCGATCATCATCAGGCCGGGAACGTGGTCGAGTGGATGTTCGAAGAAGAACGCGTGGTGCGGATCGATCGCAAGCACAGCGGAAAAGGTATCGTGCCCCTCGGTTGTGGCTTGCGCCCGCTCGATCGACGCGACGAAGACATTGACCGGATTGGTCTTGTGAACCATCGTCCGGTCGAGCTTGCCCGGCATGGCAAAGGCGTCAGCGGTGGCGACATCGGAGGTACCGGCAGGGCGGCCGGTCACGGGCGTTTGAAGGTTCATGGCGACTCCGTTCAGACAATGGGGGGGACGGAACCTGGCCCACCGGGATGACGGCGAGCTGGCCTGAGGGATCGATGCTGGACTTACGACGATGCGTGGAAGCCGTAATCGATGGCACGCGATGCGCGTAGATCGTGCGCGAGGTGCGACTGGGCGATGCGAACCGCGGCCTCCTGAGCAGAGAGCATGCAGGCCTCAATCGACGCACCGCGCAGATAATCGCCGGCGAACGCAAGACCGTCGATGCCATGGCGCCGATCGTCGAGCCATGCGCGCAGCCGATAGTGATGCGGCGCGTACGCACACAACCCCGGATCGAAAAGATGCGCGACAACGTCGCGCCGGTCGGCCCGTTCCACGGGAACGTACTGGCGCAAGGTCGTCTCGGCGAGATCCAGCAATGCTTCGGCTTCCGGCCCGGCAAGGCTGCCCGCGCTTCGCGCACTTGCGATGACGGCGCGCGCCTTGCGGCCACTGAACGTGTAGCGCACGCGGTCGAGTCTGTCGATGCCGTAGGCGCCGGCGTTGCTCAGCGCGTTGTCCGGGCCGAACGACAGACCGCGCACGTTCGCGGAGAATATCGGCCGGCGGTAAGCGGCCACCACCACGAGCACCGGAAAATAACGTATTTCGTCGAGTGCGGCGGCGAGTGCCGCGTCGTGTTCGCGCAGCAGATCCGCGCTCACCCCTGCCGGCGTGGCGAGCACCACATGGTCGTATTCCGGATGATCGGTTCGCCCATCGAATTGCCGCACCTGCAAACCGGAAACCCGTCCGTGACGCACCATGAGCCGCTCGACGCGGGCATTGAAGCGCACCGCCAGCGGCGCGGTCGCCGCACCGATAAACGCCCCCATGCCCGCCTTGAGCTGATCATAGGTGTCGAGCCACATGCCCAGGTGGGTGCCGAAATTGCCGAGGTGAATTTCGTCGGGCTCCGCACCGTTCATTCGCACCGACATTGCCCGCACCACAGCGCGACAGAACGCCGGGCTGAAATGCGAAGCCAGCGGCGCATCGTCGGCATCTCGCGCCAGCCGGGCAAAGGACGGTCCGTCCAGGAACCGATTGCGCGCGTCGAGCCACACGCGCGCGCAAAGCGCGGCAAGGCGCATGGCATCCGCCGCAGGACAACCGCGCAGATACGCAAGCGTGCTGCCAAGGCGGCGCGTGCTATCGAGCGTGACGATCTTTCCGTCGCGAATGCGCGATGTGTTGATGCCGAACGGCTCGAACGCGAAGGGTCCGAGGGCGTGCGCGAGCTTGCGAAAGCGCAGATAGTGCCGGCCGATGTTCTTGCCGCCGAGATCGATTCGGTCGCCGTCGAGCGTCGCAGTGGTGATCCGGCCACCGGGGGACCGGTGCTGCTCGATAAGCTCGACATGAAGGCCGGCGTCGCGTAGATAATGCGCAGCCGCAATGCCGGAAATGCCGCCGCCAACGACGGCGCACGTCGCAGTGGTTGCCATCAGGGATCCCCCGCATGTTCATTAGGCATGCTTTAAGTATCGTGAAAATGACACCTGAATATCACGACATCCTAAGGATAGGCGAACGCGGTTCATCGTTCGCATCTCATCGGGCGGTCACCGATAGTGCTCAACACGAGCGATCGCAAACGTGAACTCCGCAACGCGTTGGATCTCAATTCCATCATTGGATGGCACATGACGACGGCAACGCGGGCGCGGTGCGCTGCCTCACCGAACGCGCTGCGTGGCGCGGAAAAACGAAAGGGCTGGGTTCTGCCTGACACAGAACCCAGCCCTTTGGGACACTACACTGAACGCTACGACGTTGCCCGATCAGTCCATCGACACACTCGCGCGCCCTGCCGCACCTGGCTGGACACGCACGCCGTTCCGACAGCCGACCATCCGCTATTGCACACGCACCGGTCCGTCATCGTCGTTGGCGCCGCTAATTTCGGCGACACCGGCGAGCAGCGCCACGTAGTGCCGCAGTGCCCGCGCACGCGCCTGCTCGTACAACTGCGCGGCGATACGCTCGGCCACGCGTTCGTAGGGCGGCATGTGTCCTTTCACCCGGCGTTCGATCCGCACAACGTGGAAACCGTAGCGCGTGTTGACCAGTCTCGGCACCACGCCGAGTCGGTCGCCACAAAACAGCACCAACTCAAACTCGGGTGCGCCACTGCCACGCGCGAGCATACCTAGACTTCCGCCCGTGCGACCTGACGGGCAATCCGACATCGATTGCGCCACCGCTTCGAACGAATCGGGATTGGAGCGCACGGCATCCAGTGCCGACTGCGCCCGCTCCAAGGTCGTCGACAGCGGCACGCTCGCCGACATCGCAAACAGAATATGACTCGCCTGCACCCGGTCGCCAACACGGAACTGCCCGGCGTGTTCGTGAAAGTAAGCCCGGCATTCGGCGTCGGTGGGACGATGCACTTGAACGTCCCGCGTGAACAGTGCATCGACGATAGCGTCGTCGCTCGCGGGCATCGCGTCGTTCTTGTCGAATAAACGCAAGTCGAATGCGCGCTGGCGCAGCAATTCACGACTCACCAACGCGTGCTGTGCGGCGACTTCCGGATCGGCCTCGTCCTGATGCTGATCGATCTCATCGGCGACGCGGCGTGCGTCGATGACAATTCCGTTGACTCGCAAAGACATAACGCACTCCCGCCAAAACATTGACTGCCACCGGTCGCGCCGCTTCGCATGCCGGGGCGCGACGGTATATCGAAGTTGTAGGCGATGCGCGTCAGAAAGGCAAATGCCCGCGATGACAGTGTGGGCGGCCGTTGCGCGCCGCACACACTCGCATGCGGCGCACGAAAACACTCAGTGAGACGGACGTGTGACCACCGCCGGCGCATCGTTGGCGGTGCCGGTCGGACGACCCCGCCAGTAGCCCGCGAGCAGCGAGCCCGACAAGTTGTGCCAGACCGAGAAGAGCGCCCCCGGCAGTGCGGCGAGCGGCGTGAAGTAGATTTTGCCGAGTGTTGCCGCCAGGCCGGAGTTCTGCATACCGACTTCGATGGCCAACGTGCGGCAGATCGATTCGTCGAAGCCCAGCAGACGACCGCCCCAGTACCCGCCCAGCAGGCCCAGACCGTTGTGCAACACGACACCGAGCATCACCAACGGGCCCACCGTGGCAATGTTGCCCTGATTCGCGCCGACTACCGCGCCGATGATGAGCACGATCGCGATCATCGACACGAGCGGCAGATAGCCTTCGACCGCGCGCACCGCACGACCGAAATAGCGATTGATGAGCAGGCCCGCGCCAATCGGCAGCGCCACGATTTGCAGAATCGACAGCAGCATGCCCTCGACGTCGACCACGATGGAGGCGTCGACGTACAAGCGCGTGAGCAGCGGGGTCGCGAACACGCCGACGAGCGTCGACATTGCGCTGATCGTCACCGACAGGGCCACGTCGCCGCGGGCGAGATAAATCATGACATTCGAGGCTGTGCCGCTCGCAACGCTGCCCACAAGCACCATGCCGGCCGTCAGATCGGGCGGCATGTGCAGCACGCGCGCGATCACCCAGGCGGCCAGCGGCATCACGAGATAGTGCAACACCACCCCGGCGACGATCGGCGCGGGTCGCGTGAGCACGCGCTTGAAGTCGTCGACGGTGAGCGTGACGCCCATCGCAAACATCACCACGGTCAGGAGCGCCGTGACGTGCGGCGTAACGCTGGAAAAACTGCCCGGCGAGAAATAAGCGGAAACGGACAGCAGCAGAGCCCACAACGGGAACAGCCGGGTAATACGGGCGATCATGAAATCCTCAGGGAAGGGGAATGCGGCACGTGCGCGGGTGAGCCGATGAGGCCGCCTTGCCTGACGCCTCATTGTCCCTGCCACGCCCGGGCCACCGGGCGCAAAAGCTTAATATTTTACTTAATTTGCGCCCGATGCCCTTCCTGAGCCGTTCAGTCGCGTTTTGCCTTGCCCATCAGCAAGGCGCCGCCAACCGCGTCGCGACGCGCCGGACGCGGCGCGCGCTGTGCGAAATCGCCGCGCTCCGCGCCGCCTCCTTGCCCGCGCGAGGCGGTCTGCCCCG
>NZ_KB290559.1:0-213 GCF_000282835.1 Pandoraea sp. B-6
CCGGGCGCCCGCGCCGGACGCCGCCGCTTGGGCCGCGCTGGAAGCCCGGCTGGCTTCGCCCGAGCGTTGCGCCTGGGTGCTGACCAGCTCCGAGGCGGTACGTCATCTGGCCACACAGCTCGCTGCGCGCTACGGCACGCGCGATGGCATCCACACGCCGGGCACCCCGCAGGTGCTGGCGCAAATCCTGGCGGCGCGGTGCTTTACGTCGCA
>NZ_KB290559.1:348-110059 GCF_000282835.1 Pandoraea sp. B-6
CCGAGTCTTCCCAGAACCCGTCGGCATCGACCGGCCCGGCGGCGTCGAATGCAACCACGGCCGGCGGTGCTCCCTATGGCACGACGGGTAGCCCGCCTGCATGGCAGCCGCCCGAGCCGCCGCCTCGGCGTCGAGGGTCGGGGGCCGCGCTGCCCTGGCTGCTCTTCGTGCTCGTGTCCGCCGGGGCCGGCATCGGTGGCTGGTCGCTGAACCAGAAGCTCGACCGCGTGCAGCAGGAAATGGCGCGCCGTCAGCAGACGGGCGATGCACAGGTCATGCAGGCGCAGGTGCGAACGGCGCAGGCGCTCGATAATCAGCGCGATCTGCAAAACCGGCTCACGGCGCTCGAAGGGCGAGTGTCCGATTCGCGCAGCCAGCAGGCCGCACTCGAACAGCTCTATCAGGATCTGGCGCACAACCGAGACGAATGGGTGCTCGCCGAGACCGAGCAGATCGTCACGAGTGCGAATCAACAATTGCAGCTCACCGGCAACGTTCGCGGCGCGCTGATTGCGCTCGAGGGTGCCGATGCTCGCCTGGCACGCTCCGGCGCACCGCAGCTCGCAGGCGTGCGCGACGCGTTGAAGAAGGACATCGACCGGCTCAAGGCCGTGCCGGCGGCCGATTTGCCGCAACTGACCGGCAAGCTCGATCAGGCGATTGCCATGGTCGACACGTTGCCGTTGCAGGCCGAGGAGCGGCGCGTCGACCCGACGTCGGCGGCGGGGGGCGCGGCCGGTGCGGGCAGTGTGAGCGAAGCGGGCTGGATCGCGACGTGGCATCGCCTGTCCTCGGAAATGCTGGGCAGCCTCAAGCAACTGGTGCAGGTCCGCCGGTTGGACGACCCGGACGTCATGCTCGTGGCGCCGGAGCAGGGCGCGTTCCTGCGGGCGAATCTCAAGCTGCGCCTGCTCAATGCGCGTCTGGCGCTGCTTGCGCGCAACGCGTCTGCTGTGCATAGCGACGTGGTGGTCGCGGAGGCCGCGCTGGACAAGTATTTCGACGCCAAGTCGCGTCGCATCGCCGCCGTGAAAACGTTGCTCGACCAGGTCGACGCGGGCTCGCGCACGATCGAACTGCCGACCCTTGACGCCAGCCTGACCGCCATCGGTCAGGTCAAGGACGTCAAGGACAAGCCCTAAGGAGCCGGCATGCGAGGACTGATCTGGTTGACGCTCCTGTTCGCGGTCGCGGCCGGCTTTGCCGTGCTGGCGACGTTCAATCACGGGCAGGTGGTGATGCTCGTGCCACCGTACCGTGTTGACGTATCGCTGAATCTTTTTGTGCTGGCGTTGCTGGCCTTGTTCGTTGCGCTGTACGTCGTCATTCGTATTTTGCGCAACATCTACAAGATGCCGGAGCGCGTGGCCGCTTACCGCAATCGCCAACGCAGCCGTCGCGCGAACATCGCATTGCGCGATGCCGTGGCGAATCTCTTCGCGGGTCGCTACACGCGAGCGGAGAAAGCGGCGCGCGAAGCCGCCGAGCAAGAGGACAATCGTGGCGTGGCGGCGATCATCGGGGCGCGCGCGGCGCATCGTATGCGCGAGTTTGCGCGTCGCGACAGCTGGCTGGCCGAGGCGCAGGGGGCGAACCTCGAAGAGGCGCGTCTGTTGCAGACGGCGGAGTTGCGCGTCGATACCCGTGATGCGGAAGGGGCGCTCGAAGCCCTGACCGAGATGCGGGCGCAGGGCGCGCGCCGCATGCAGGCGCAGTTGGTCGCCTTGCGGGCACATCAACACCTGAAGCATTGGCCCGAGGTCCTGGCGCTGCTCAAGGTGCTGGAAAAGCGCGAAGCGCTGCATCCGGCGTTGGCGGCCAAGCTCAAGCAGACGGCCAGCGAGGGCATTCTGCGCGATCACCGCCACGATGCCGACGCGCTGCTCAAGTGCTGGAACGAATTGCCGGCCGATGCGCGCACGTCGGCGCGGATTGCCGATGTCGCGGCGGAGTTGCTGATTTCGCTCGACCGCCTGCGCGAGGCGCGCGATATCGTCGAGGCCGCGCTGGCCGAGCACTGGGACCCACGTCTGCTGCGCCGCTATGCCGATTGTGCCGGCGGCGATGCCCTGCCGCTCATCCAGAAGGCCGAGGCGTGGCAGCAGCGACATCCGAACGATCCCGATCTGCTCTTCGCACTGGGCAAGCTGTGCCAGCACCAGCGGCTGTGGGGCAAGGCGCAGACGTTCCTCGAAGGGGCGCTGCGTCATACCGACGACCGGCATCTGCAGCAGCGCGTGCATCTCGCGCTGGCGCAACTCTTCGAGGGGCTCGAGCAGATGGAACTGGCCAACCGTCACTATCGGGCCTGCGCGAGCGCGTAAATGGCTGGCGAGCGAGCCGTCAGGCTCGCATCGTCATTCGATGGCCGTTGCTTCGTTCCCCGAACTCTGGCGCAATGGCAGTTCCGGCAAGCGGCCGAGCGCGACGATGGCCAGCGCGGCAATGAGGGCGCTTCCGCCGAAGAACGCACCGAAGGCGAGCCGTACATGATCTTCCATCCCGGGCGGTGCGCCGCCTGGGCGAAGGAAGTCGGTCAGTTCGCGCGGTGCGCCGCCGTCTGCCGAGACCAACAGCCCGACGATGAGCGCGCCGAACATTGCGACGCCGATCATCCCGCCGAGCGCCCGGAAGAATGCGTGTGCGGCCGTCGCAATGCCGATGTCGCGCGGCGCGACGGCATTTTGCGTCGCCACGGTCATCACCGGCATGGCCGAGCCGAAGCCGATCCCCACCAGTCCGAGACACAGCCCCACGACCCAGAGCGGCAGTGACTGCACGCCGAGCGCAATCGTCGTCAGTCCCAGCAACGCCACCGGCAGGCCAATCTGTGGCGGGCGCTTGTAATGCCCCGTCGCGCGCATGTAATGCCCCGCGCTGAGCGCCCCCACCACGATGCCCAGCAGCGGCAGGATCAGCATCAGCCCCGAACGGCTAGCCGATTCGCCGCGCTGCAACTGAAGATAAAGCGGCACGTAGATCCCGATGCTGATGTTGACCATCATCACGAGCACGGCCATCGTCGATGTCATCCGGAACACCGGGTTGGCAAGCAACGCCACCGGTAGCAATGGCTCGCGCACCGCACGCTGGTGACGCAGGAAGATCGCCCCCACGATCACGCTCGCGGCGAGCAGGCCTGCAATGGGCATCGACACCCAGTCGTAGCGATGTCCGCCCCAGGTGAGCGCCAGCAGCAGGCAGACGGTCGCGGCGATGAGCAGCGCCGACCCGAGATAGTCGATGCTCGGCTTGCCCTCGCGACCGGGCAGGTGGCGCAGCGCGCGGTCGCTCAGGTAGATGGCGAGCAGACCGAGCGGGAGATTGATCCAGAAGATGAGGGTCCAGTTCAGGTACTGGGCGAATACTCCGCCGGTGATGGGCCCCGCCACGCCGGAGACGGCGAACATGCCGGAGATATATCCCTGATATCGGCCGCGCTCGCGCGGCGAGACGATATCCGCGATCACGGTATTGGACAGCGCGATGAGGCCGCCGCCGCCCAGCCCCTGCACGCCGCGCGCCACGATCAGCGCGAGCATGCTCGGCGCCAGCGCGCACAGCACCGACCCCACGAGGAAAACGGCCACGCTCACGGCGATGACGACGCGCCGTCCGAACAGATCGGAGAGCTTGCCGACGATGGGAGTGATGGCCGTGGACGAGAGCAGATAAGCGGTGACGACCCACGACACGGCGTCGAAGCTACCGAGGTCTCGGGCGATGGTCGGCAGGGCGGGCGCGACGATGGTCTGGTCGAGCGAGCCCAGAAACATGATGAGCAGCAGGCCCGAGAGGATCGACTTGACCTCGGTGGGGGTGAGCGAGACGCCGGCCGGCGTCGTCTGAGAGTCGTTGGCGGGCATGCGGATCTTTGGGGGCAAAAAACAGGCCGTCCCGGCAAGGACGGCCTTCTCGATGCGAAATATATTACTCCCAACGGATGGCCACGGTGGCGACCCGGCCAGCGGTCCCATGGCGGGACGGTCTTGCCCGGCGAGATGCGGTTTCGTCAGCCGATCCCGCCGTAGCCGTCACTGGTTGACGAGCCGCGCGGGCACGGCCAGCGTAAGCAGTCCGCCCAGAATCATGAAGATCGTGAGCAGGAACATGCCGCTGTTGGTGCTGTGCGTGGCGTCTTTGAGAAAGCCGATCAGGTATGGGCCCACGAAACCGGCCAGATTGCCCAGCGAGTTGATCATCGCGATACCGGCCGCGGCGGCGGTGCCGCCCAGAAAGGCCGTGGGCAGGCTCCAGAACAGCGGCAGCACGATCATGATGCCCATCGTGGCCAGCGTCAGGGCGACCATGGCGAGCTGGGTGTTGTGGCTCCAGGTCGTCGACAGGAACAGGCCGATGGCGCCGACGAAAGCGGGTATCGCAATGTGCCAGCGACGCTCGCCGCGCAGATCGGAGCGACGCCCGACCACGACCATCGCGATCACCGAGAAGAAATACGGAATGGCCGTAAGCAGGCCGATTTGCAGCGGATCGGTCACGCCCGTGCCTTTGATGATCGTCGGCAGCCAGAAGCCCACACCGTACAGGCCGATCACGAACGAGAAGTAGATCAGGCTCATCATCCACACGCGGGGGCTGGAGAACACCCGGCGCAGCGGCAGGTCTTCCTTGCTGAGCACATCGCTGGCGATGTTGCGCTCGAGCATCGACTTCTCGGCATCGTTGAGCCACTTGGCATCGCGAATGCGGTCGTCGAGCACGACCAGCACGATCAGCCCGATCACCACCGACGGAATCGCTTCGATCAGGAACATCCATTGCCAACCGGCAAGGCCATTCACGCCGCTCATGTCCTTGAGGATCCAGCCTGAGAGCGGCCCGCCGATCAGGCCGGACAACGCCACGGCCGTCATGAACCAGGCGGTCATGCGTCCGCGCCGCGAGGCCGGATACCAGTAGGTGATGTACAGGATGATGCCGGGGAAGAAGCCCGCCTCGGCCACGCCGAGCAGGAATCGCATGATGTAGAACATCTGTGGCGACGTGACGTACATCGTCGCGCCCGAGATGATGCCCCACGAGATCATGATGCGCGCAATCCACACGCGGGCGCCTACGCGATGCAGGATCACGTTGCTTGGCACTTCGAAGAGGAAGTAGCCGAAGAAGAAGATACCCGCGCCGAGACCGAACACGGTCTCGGAGAATTGCAGGTCGCCGACCATCTGCAACTTGGCGAAGCCGACGTTGACCCGGTCGAGATACGCGACCACATAGCACAGCAGTAGAAACGGAATCAGCCGCCAGCCGACCTTGCGGTAGGTGGCCGCTTCAAAGTCGGCCGACGACGCATCGGTCATGGGCGAGGGGGGCGTGGGAACGCTGTTCATACGAAAGCTCCTCCGGTTTGACGTGGTGTTGTCTGTCGTTATGGTGTGAGTGCGACAACTACGGGATTACCGACTGCAAAAACGATGGGTCGATCAGATGCAGCGTCCGCCGTCGACCTCCAGGCACACGCCGGTGATGAATGCGGCGTCGTCGCTGGCGAGGTAGAGGCAGGCGTTGGCAATGTCCTGCGGCGTGGAGAAGCGCCCGAGCGGAATGCCTGCGAGGAATTTGGCGCGGTTCTCGGGGGTGTTCGGCACGCCCATGAATTCGGCGGTCAATCCGGTATCGCCGATGACCGGGTTGACGCAGTTCACGCGGATGTTCTTCGGGCCGAATTCGGCGGCCATGGCCTTGCTCGCCGTAATCACGGCCCCTTTGCTGCCGTTGTACCAGACGAGCCCCGGGCGTGGGCGCACACCCGCCGTCGACGCGATGTTGATCATCACACCGGCGCCGCGCTGCAGGAAGTACGGCATGACCGCGCGCGCACTCCAGAAAATGCTCTTGACGTTCACGGCATAGACGCGATCGAACTCGGCTTCGGTGACTTCGAGCAGTGGCTTGTTGCGATGCGTGGTGCCCGCATTATTGACCACGATATCGAGATGGCCGAAGCGCGTGACGGCTTCGTCCAGCAGGGTGACGTGATCGTCCTCCCGGGACACATCGCCGCATACGAACGCCGCTCGCCCACCGGCCTTGGCGATGTCCTCGGCCACGCGCTCGCCGGCCTCGCGGTTCAGATCGTTCACGATGACGGCGGCGCCTTCGTGCGCAAACGTCTTGGCGATGCCCTCGCCGAAGCCGGAACCGGCGCCCGTGACGATGGCCACTTTCTCTTGCAAACGCATGCCTTGTCTCCTGAAGTGCCTGGGGATGGCGAAGCGTCGGACACAGGGCGTGCGTTCGATGCTTCGCCGCGATCTAGATCAGGGAGTGTGCCGCCGGTCCTGCGAATCAACCGTGCCGGATGGCCACGGTCTTGAGTGTCGTGAAGCCGTAGAGGGCTTCGAAGCCCTTTTCGCGTCCGTGGCCGGAGTGCTTGCGCCCGCCGAAAGGCAGCTCCACGCCGCCGCCCGCGCCGTAGTTGTTGATGAAGACCTGTCCCGCGCGAATGTCGCGTGCCAGGCGCATCTGGCGTGCGCCATCGTGCGTCCAGACCCCGGCGGCCAGACCGTAGGGCGTGCCATTGGCCAGCCGCACGGCGTCGGCCTCGTCAATAAACGGCATGGCGGCGAGCACCGGGCCGAACACTTCCTCGCGGGCGAGACGATGGGTGGCGGGAACGTCGCGCAGGAGCGTGGGGGCCTGATAGAACCCGGTTTCCGGTGCGCTGCCGACGACTTCACCCTGCGACATCACCGCAATGCCATCGTGCTGCGCTTCGGACAGGAAGTCCCACACGCGTTGCTGCTGGCGCGCACTGATCAGCGGGCCGAGATCGAGATCGTCCTGCGACGGTCCCACGCGCAGATGCGCAAACGCCTCGGCCAGACGCGCGAGCAGGCGCTCGTAGGCGTCGCGCTCGATGAGCAGACGGCTGCCGGCGGAGCACGTTTGTCCGGCGTTCTGCACGATCGCATTGACCACCACGGGCAGCACGGCGTCCATGTCCGCGTCGGCGAAAACGATCTGCGGCGATTTGCCGCCGAGTTCGAGCGTGACGGGCGTATGGTTTTCCGCGGCCATCTGCGAGATCAGCGTGCCGGTCGCGGGCGAGCCGGTAAACGAGATGTGATCGATGCCCGGATGCCGCGCGAGTGACGCACCCGCCTCGGCGCCGTAGCCGGTCACAATATTGAGCGCGCCCGGCGGCAGCCCGGCTTCGATCGACAGCTCGGCCACGCGCAGCAACGACAGACAGGCGTCTTCCGCCGGCTTCACGACGCAGGCGTTGCCGCTCGCAAGGGCCGCGGCGACACTGCGCCCGAAGATCTGCAGCGGGTAATTCCACGGAATGATGTGACCGGTCACGCCGTGCGGCTCTCTCACGGTGAACACGGTGAAGCCGGGCTGGTAGGGGATCGTCTCGCCGTGCAGCTTGTCGGCGGCCCCGGCATAGAACTCGAAATAGCGCACGATGGCGGCGGCATCGGCGCGTGCCTGCTTGAGCGGCTTGCCGGTGTCGCGTGCTTCGAGCTGCGCCAACGCCTCGTGATGTTGAGCGAGCACGTTCGCCATTGCGTAGAGTACGCGGCCGCGCTCGGCGGCGCCGATGCGTCCCCAGTCGCCTTCGAAGGCCGAACGTGCGGCCTTCACGGCGCGGTCGATATCCTCGGCGTCGCCGCGGGCGATCTGGGTAAAGACTTGTCCGTCGGAAGGGTCAACAACGGGAATCGTCGGGCTCTTCGCGGGAGCGACCCATTGGTTGCCGATGAGGTGTGTAGCTTCGGGCATGACGACGTCACCTCGTGTGGGGGTGGCCCTCATTATCACTTAACTCGTGAGGGCGTTGACCGTCACATGCGTCACATCCGCACAAACACCTAAATTGATCGCATTGTAATTAAAGAGATTTTATTGCAATTTTTTATCACCTATCCTTGATCGTAATGAATCGCCAGACGGACATCTGGCGTAGCCCCACCGCTCGTCGCATACGGCTATCCGCGCCGTGGCGACAACGTCGAACGGAAGTATTCAGGAGTCCGCAGGCAATGAACGACGCAGTGACGCGTGAAACACTGATTCCCCGGTTGCGAGACGCGCTGGGCGCCCAAGCCGTGCTCAGCGATGCGCCCGATACCGTCGGTTACACCGAGGACTGGCGGGGACGTTATCGGGGCGAGGCGCTGTGTGTCGTGCTGCCCTCGACCACCGCGCAGGTGAGCGATGTCGTCAGGCTATGCGCTGCCGCGGGCGTGCCGATCTTGCCGCAGGGCGGCAACACGAGCCTGTGCGGCGGGGCGGTGCCGCCGACCGACGGCCCGGCGCCCGTCATTCTGAACCTGGCGCGCATGCGTCGCGTTCGGCAGGTCGATGCGGCCAACGGGTCGATGGTCGTCGAGGCCGGGTGCATCCTGAAAACCGTGCAGGAGACGGCGGCCGGCGTTGGACGGCTGTATCCGGTGAGTCTTGGTGCCGAGGGGTCGTGTCAGATCGGCGGCACGCTCTCGACCAACGCGGGCGGCACCAGCGTACTGTGCTATGGCAACACGCGTGAGAACGTGCTGGGCCTGGAAGTCGTGCTGGCCGACGGCACGATCTGGGACGGTCTGCGCGCACTTCGCAAAGACAACACCGGTATCGATCTCAAGCATCTGTTCATCGGGGCGGAGGGCACGCTGGGCATCATCACGGCCGCCGCGCTCAAGCTGCATCCGTTGCCCACGCAGCATGCGCTCGCGTGGTTTGCGCCGCGCGATCCCGCCGCCGCGCAACAGATTCTCGGTAGGTTTCAGAACGCCTGCGGCGCGCGCCTGTCGGCTTTCGAGATCATGAACCGTCACCAGCTCGATCTGGTGCTGGCCAATGTGCCGAATCGCCGCAATCCGCTCGCGCACGCGCATGCCTGGCATGTGCTGGTCGAGCTGAGCGACACGCGCGACGCCGAAGGGCTCGAAGCCGTGCTGACGCAGACGCTGGGCGAGGCCATCGAGCAAGGGCTCGTCGAAGACGCCGTCATCGCGGCGAACGACACGCAGCGCGCCGATTTCTGGGAAGTGCGCCACAGCGTGAGCGAAGCCAACAAGAAGGCCGCCGTCGGGCTCACGACCGATTGCGCGGTGCCGGTGTCGAGCGTGCCCGAATTCATCGACGCCGCCACGCGCGCCGTGCACGCCGTCGTGCCGGGGCTCGACATCGCCATCGTCGGCCATATGGGCGACGGCAACGTGCACTTCATCCCGATGTTCTCGTTTGCCGCCTGGGCGGCGCTGGCCGACAGTGCGTCGATGGCCGGCATCATGCGCGCGTGCGTGAACGACGTGGCCGCACGGCTGTCCGGCACGTTCAGCGCCGAGCATGGCGTTGGCCAGACGGGCTTGCCGCTCATGCAGCGCTACAAGGCGCCGGCCGAACTCGCCCTCATGCGCACCGTGAAGGCGGCACTCGACCCTAACCAGTTGTTCAATCCGGGACGTCTCGTTCCCTGAGTCATTTCACGCATTGCTGTTTGTTGTGCCATAACCGCGCGCGCGGCGGCTGTGCCGAAGTCGCACACCGTCGCCGCGCCCACCCTCCCAGTCAAGACCGGAGACCAAGATGAAACGCAAGCCCTTCGCAAGCCCGCTCGATACTGCTGACATCGCTGACACCCACGCCGACAACGACGCCGCATCGCTCGCACAGCCGGGCCGCCGCACGGCCATGAAGACGGCGCTCGTCGGTGCCGCAGCCGTGGCGTTCCCGTTCGTGTGGACGTCCTCGCGCGCCGCCACCAAGCGCATCGTCGTGCGCGACGATGGCGGGATCTACAACAAGGCGTACGACGCCGTGTTCTACAAGCCGTTCGCCAAGGCGACCGGCATCGAAGTCGTGGGCGTGCAGGCCAACGCCGAGCCGACGGCGCAGATCAAGAGCATGGTCGAGGCGGGCAGCTACACGTGGGACATGGCCAAGATCAGCCAGCCCGCGATCCTGCTGCTGACGGGGGGCGGCAAGGAGTACCTCGAGCGCCACGGTCTCGAGTCGGACCCCGTCATCGCCAAGATCCCCTCGCAGTACATGTCGCCGTTCGGCGTGGGAACCAACATTTACTCGACGGTGCTCGCCTATCGTACCGATGCGTTCAAGGGCCGCAAGGCGCCGGCGTCGTGGGCCGATCTGTGGAACGTGAAGGACTTTCCGGGCCGTCGCTCCATCCGCAAGTACCCGTTCGACACCATCGAAGAAGCACTGCTGGCCGACGGCGTGGCGTCCGGCGCGGTGTATCCGTGCGACTTCGATCGCGCATTCAAGAGTCTGGACAAGATTGCGAAGCATGTGGACGTATGGTGGACCACCGGCGCACAGCTCGAACAGATGCTCGGCTCGGGCGAGGTCGACATGGTCGCCACGTGGGCTTCGCGCGCGCAGTCGGCGCAGGCCAACGGCGCGCCCGTGGAGATCGTGTGGAACCAGAACATCTGGGGGTGCGACAACTGGTCGATCCTCAAGGGCACGCCGAACGCCGGTGCTTGCCGCGAGTTCATCAAGTTCGTGAGCGATCCGAAGCGACAGGCCGAACTGACCAAGTTCTTCCCGGCCGGGATGACGCAGCCCGAGGCGTTCAACTACGTCAAGCCCGAGATTGCGAAGCACTGCCCGACATTCCCCGCGAACATGAAGAGTGGCGTGCAGATCAACGCGAAGTTCTGGCAGCAGAACCAGAGCGTGGCGCTCGAGCGTTTCAACCGTTGGATCCTGACCTGATCCTCACCTGCTGTTCCGTTTCATGCATTCTAGGGTGCTGATCTCATGACCGTTGCCAATCTCCAAGTGTCGGGTCTGTCCAAGCGCTACGGCGATTTCGTCGCGCTTGCCCCGACCGACCTCGATGTCGCCCAGGGCGAATTCCTGACCTTGCTCGGCCCAAGCGGCTCGGGCAAGACCACCTTGCTCTCGCTCATCGCGGGTCTGTCGCAGCCCGATGCGGGCGCCATCCGCATCAATGGGGCCGATGTCACGTACGGCGCGCCGTACGAGCGCGACATCGGTATGGTGTTTCAGAACTACGCGCTGTTCCCGCACATGACCGTGGCGGAGAACATCGCATTCCCGTTGCAAATGCGTCGCACCGACGCACAGGCCGCTCGCAAGATGGTCATGAACGCGCTGGAGATGGTGCATCTGCCGCATGTGGCGGAGCGCTATCCGCGTGAACTCTCAGGCGGGCAGCAGCAGCGCATCGCCCTCGCGCGTTGCATGGTCTACCGGCCGTCGATCATTTTGATGGACGAGCCGCTGGGCGCGCTCGACAAGAAGTTGCGCGATCACATGCAGCTCGAGATCAAGCGGATTCACCGCGAACTCGGTACCACCATCGTGTACGTGACGCACGATCAGGAGGAAGCGATGACGATGTCCGATCGCATCTGCCTGATGAACGCCGGGGAAATCGCGCAACTGGGCACGCCGGACGATCTGTATTTCCGTCCGTCGAGCGTGTTCGTGGCCGATTTCCTCGGGGAGTCCAACCTGCTCGATGCCACCGTGCTGACGCGCGCGGGCGATCAGGTGCGCGTGGCGATGCCGGGCGTGGAAGGCGCGCAGGGTGCCGGTGCGATGGTCTATGACCCGAAGGTCGAGCCGGGCCGTGCGGTCAAGCTGCTGCTGCGTCCGCAGAACCTGCACATCCACGAGGGCGCCGACGGGGGCGATGGCGCGCACCGCGATGGCGTGGCAACGATCTCGGCGAAGCTCACCGACATCATGGTCACGGGCGGCATGACGAAGCTGTACCTGCAGTCGTCGGTGATGGGCGGGGCGGTGAGCGAGGGGGGCGAGGTGGGCAAGTCGCTCGTGGTGTCGTTTCCGACACATCGTCGTGGCAACCGTTTCGAGATCGGGCAGACGCTCGGTCTCGCATGGCGTGCCGACGACGCCGTGGCGATCGCGGGGTAAGCGATGAGTTCATCCGCCGTGGCTCGTCCTTCGTCGTCCCGTCCCGCCCAGCCTGCGCCGCGCCGGGCGCGCTGGCGTGCGCGCCTGCGCCCGCTGCTCATGGCCGCGCCCATCGTCATTCTGCTGGCGGTGATGCTGATTTATCCGGTCGGTCAACTCTTGCTGTTGAGCATTCGCGGCGAGAGCGGCTTCACGCTCGCCGAATATCAGCGCTTGTTCGCCTCGTCGGTGTACGTCGAGGTGTTGCTCATCACACTCAAGGTCTCGCTATACACGACCTTCTTCGCGGTGCTCACGGGCTATCCGATTGCGTATCGGCTCTCGACACTGAGCGGCGCGCGCAAGCAGCGGTTGTTGTTCTGGCTCCTGCTGTCGTTCTGGACGAGTTTTCTCGTGCGTACGTTTGCCTGGGTGGTCCTGCTCGGGCGCAACGGCGTGATCAATCGAACATTGCTCGATCTGGGTCTGATCGATGCGCCGCTCTCGCTGCTCTACAGCTTTCCGGCCGTGTTGATCGGCATGGTGCATGCGCTCATGCCGTTGGCGGTGCTCACCATGCTCTCCGTCATGGAGAACATCGACCGTCGTCTGCCGAGCGCGGCATCGACGCTGGGCGCGCGCCCCGGCACCGTGTTCTGGCGGGTGTATTTCCCCTTGTCGCTGCCGGGCGTGGCCGCCGGCGCGTTGATGGTGTTCGTCACATCGATCGGCTTCTTCATCACGCCGACGCTGCTCGGCGGTCGTCACGACACGATGATTACGCAGCTCATCATCGATCAGGTGATGCAGGCATTGAACTGGGGCTTCGCGGGCGCGATCTCGGTGCTGCTGCTTGCCGTGGTGCTGGTGGTGTTCTTCGTCTACGACCGCCTGGTCGGACTGTCGACGATGGCCGGCGGCGCGGGCGACATCAAGACCGGCAAGCGGCGCGGCGGGTGGAGCCGGGCGCTTGGCGAGAGCGTGCTCTCGGCGCTGGGCAGTGCCACCGATCTGCTGTTGCGTGCGATGCCCCGCCACAAGGGCGAGCAGGGCGATGGGCGCGTGCTGCGCACGATCGTGGTCCTGCTGGTGGTGTTTCTTGCCGCACCGGCCCTGCTCATGATTCCGATGTCGTTCGACTCGGCCTCGGGCCTGGCCTGGCCGCCGAAAGGTTTCTCGCTGCAGTGGTATCAGCAGATCTGGGAGTCGCCGTTGTGGATGCAGGCGGTCACGCGCTCGATGCTTGTCGGCATCGGAGCGGGATTGCTGTCGATGCTGATCGGTACGCCGGCCGCGTTCTTGCTGGTGCGCGGCGGCATGCGCGGCAAGTCGGCGATGCTCGCCTTCGTGCTCGCCCCTATCGTGGTGCCGCGCATGATTCTGGCCGTGGGCGTGTTCTATTTCTTCGCCAAGATCGGGCTGGTGGGCTCCAGCGTCGGGCTGACCCTCGCGCATACCGTCGTGGCCGTGCCGTATGTCGTCATCACGATGATGGCGGTGCTGCGCAACTACGACACGCGCCTCGACCTGGCGGCCTACAGCCTGGGGGCGCGTCCGTGGGCGACGCTGCGCCGCGTGACGTTCCCGATTCTCGGTGCGGGCCTGTTGTCGTCGTTCCTGTTCGCGTTCGCCACGTCGTTCGACGAACTCACGATTGCGCTGTTCACGTCGGGCGGTCTGTCGACCACCCTGCCCAAGCAGTTCTGGGACGAGATCACGATGCAGATCTCGCCGGTGATCGCCGCGGTCTCCCCCTGCCTGTTCCTTTTTATCGCCGCACTCATCTGGGTGGCCGAGCGCTTGCGCCGGCGCAGCCTCGCGACCTGATGCGGTATCCGATTTCACCGAACTCACGATTCACGGACGTTTAACACATGCTTCGCTCTGCACAACTGAAGGGCATTCTGCCGGCGATTCCCACGCCGGTGAACGCCGACGACACGATTCACACCGATGCGGCGCGCGCGCTGATGCGGTATCTGCTGGGGCAGGGCATCGACGGCGTGGTGCCGCTCGGCGGCACCGGCGAGTACGGGGCGCTCTCGCGCGCCGAGCGCGTGCGCATGGCCGAACTCACGGCGCAGGAAGTGAAAGCGCACGGCCGCGACGTGCCGGTGATCGCCGGCGTGCTCGACCCGGGCTATCACGACGCCATCGAAGCCGGTCGCGACTTCGCGGCAGCAGGTGCCGACGGCCTGCTCGTGCTCACCCCGTACTACACCAACCCGACGCAAGCCGGTATCCGCGACTACTTCCTGCGCTATGCCGACGAGTCACCGGTGCCCATCCTGATCTACGAGATTCCCTATCGCACGCGCATCGCGATTGCCCCGGAAGTGCTGCACGAGCTGTCGCACCACGAGAATATCGTGGGCATGAAGGCGTGCAATACCGACATGTGGCATTTCCTGCGCACGATCGCGGGCGTCGATGCGTCGTTCGCCGTGCTGAGCGGCGAAGACACGCTGTTCCCGCTGCATGTGGCCGCGGGCGCGCGAGGCGGCATCGTGGTGACAGCGTCGCTATTGCCGAGCGCATGGCAGCGCATCTACACGCTCGCGTCAGAAGGCCGGACGGCCGACGCGCTTGAGTTGCATCGCTCGCTGATTCCGCTGATGAACCTGGCGTTTGCCGAGACCAACCCGGGGCCGATGAAGTCGGTGATGGACCTGATCGGCGTGGACGCGCCGGCGATGCTCGCCCCGCTGGTGCCGCCGGCACCGGCGCTGTCGGCCCAATTGCGCGAGGAACTGGCCAGGCAACTGGCGATCTTCGAGGGCCGCTGAGGCCGGGCGCGGTCTGGACCTGCCGCCGCTGGCGCGATTTAGCGGCGGAAGGTGGAGATTCGCGACTTCGAGATCGAGGTGGCGGCGACCTGCACGTGCGGCGCGAGTTCGGCCTCAACGCGCTCGCGTGTCCAGCGCGAGGTCGGCACCGAGATGTTGATGGCCGCGACGGCGTATCCATCGTGATCGGTGATAGGGGCGGCGACCGAGATGTCCCCCATCACGGTTTCGCTTTCGACGATGGCATAGCCGCGCCGCGCAGCCGTCTGGATGCGTTCGAGAAGCTTCTTCTCGTCCGTCGTGGTGTATGGCGTCATTGGTTCAAGCGAGGTATTCGCGAGGATTTCCCGTACGCGTGCGTCGGGCAGGCGCGACAGCATGGCGATGCCGGAGGCGGTGAACATTGCCGGCAGGCGGGCGCCGACGACGATGCCGATATTCACGAGATGCTGACCGGGAAAGCGCGCGACGTACACGATCTCGTGGCCGTCCAGCTCCTGCAGGTTGGTCGTCTCGCCAACGCGGCGGAAGATGTCCAGGAGATACGGCGCGGCCTTCTCGACGAGATCGTTCGCGCGAATGTAGTTGTAGGAGAACTGAAGCACCTTGGTGGTCAGACCGTAGGTGCGGGTCTCGGGCACGCGAAACAAATAGCCGAGCACTTCGAGGGTGTGCACGAGCCGTTGCGTCGCGCTGCGATCGAGCCCTGCCGCCTTGGCGATGTCGCCAAGCGTCATATAGCGCGCCGGGCCGTCGAAGGCGTGCAGCACCTGAAACGTCTTTTCGGTGGATCCGACGAAGAGCGACGAGCGGGGCGTCGACGGCGCAGCGTCCGACACGCTGGCGGATTTGGCTGACGCGGTGGCCGGCGCGTCTTCAGTGCGGCCGGATGACCGGGCGGGCAAGCGCGGCATGGAATGTACCAATATGTTCGGATTGTAACGATTGTGATTGTAATGCAATTGTTTGTGTGCAAGTGACGAATTACCGGGAGAGCGCGTCGTTGGGCGAGGAATGAGGCTGCGTGGCGAGCGCCACGGGGGAACATGAGAATAGGGGGAGCAATGCACGCGTTTTCCTGCGTGGAGGATTACCGTCGGGCTGCCCGGCGTCGTCTGGCGAAGCTGGCGTTCGATTACCTGGAGGGCGGGGCGGAAGACGGCGACGCGCTGCGTCGCAACCGCGATGCGTTCGCACAGTGGGGCTTTGCGCCGCGCGTGATGATCGATACGTCGCAATGTTCGAGTGCGACGACGTTCTGGGGGCGTGACGCCGCCGCCCCCATGGCCGTGGGGCCGACCGGACTCAACGGGTTGTTCTGGCCACGTGCCGATGAGCGGCTTGCCCGCGCGGCGGCCGACGCCGGGCTGCCGTTCGTGTTGTCGACGGCGTCGACGTCGCTGCTGGAAGACGTTCGCGCGGCGGTGCCCGATGGCGAGATGTGGCTCCAGCTCTATGTGCAGCAAGACCGGCGTATTGCCGAGAGCATGATGCGCCGCGCGCGTGAGGCGGGTTTCCGCACGCTGCTGCTGACGGTCGACACGCCGGTGCATGGCAAGCGCGATCACGACACGCGCAACGGCTTCAAACTGCCGTTGCGCATGACGCCGCGGCTCATCGCCGACTGCATGCGGCACCCGCACTGGAGCTGGCAGATGCTGGCCCACGGCGCGCCGCAACTGCGCAACATCGCCAGGAGTGTGGGCGAGCGTGCCGATCTGGCCCGTCACGCGGCAGTGCTGAGCCGTCAGATGGACCTGTCGCTCGGTTGGGACGATCTGGCCTGGGTGCGCCGCCACTGGCCCGGTGAAGTGCTCGTCAAGGGGATCCAGACGGTGGAGGACGCCCGACTGGCGCAGGCGCACGGCGCGGATGGCATCGTCGTGTCCAATCACGGCGGGCGACAACTGGGCAGCACGCTTGCGCCGCTCGAGGCGCTGCCGCCGATCGTCGAGGCATTGAGCGCTCGCGGGCCCGCGATGGCCGTGTTTCTCGATGGTGGCGTGCGGCGCGGCGCCGACGTGGCCAAGGCCGTTGCGCTGGGAGCCAAGGGGGTGTTGCTCGGCCGTGCGCCGCTGTACGGCGTGGCGGCATGCGGCGGCGAGGGCGTGGCCGGGGTGCTCGCGCTGTTGCTGGGCGAGTTGCGCACGACGATGCAACTGCTGGGCTGTGCAAACATGGGCGACGTCACGTCGCAGCGACTGGTCCGGCTGCCGTCAATACAGGCGAATCAGGCAAACCCGCTATAATGTTCCGCGCCCGATTGCCGTCGGGCGGCGTGGCATCCGGCGGGTTGGCGGGCGTGCACGCCGTGCGGCGGCGTGCCCCTTTTCAAACACAGGAATGCCATCATGAGCTTCAACCACGTGCCTGCCGGCAAGGACATCCCCAACGATTTCAACGTCATCATCGAGATCCCGGCGCAAAGCGACCCGGTGAAGTACGAGGCGGACAAGGAACTGGGCCTGCTGGTCGTCGACCGCTTCATCGGTACGGGCATGCGTTACCCGGCCAATTACGGTTTCATTCCGCAAACGCTGTCCGGTGACGGCGACCCCGTCGATGCGCTGGTCGTCACGCCGTTCCCGCTGCTGGCTGGCTCGATCGTGCGCTGCCGCGCGCTGGGTCTGCTCAACATGACCGACGAGTCGGGTGTTGACGCGAAGCTGGTGGTCGTGCCGGTCGACAAGATCTGCCCGATGACGGCGCACATGAAGTCGATCGACGACGTGCCGGGTTACCTGAAGGACCAGATCAAGCACTTCTTCGAGAACTACAAGGCGCTCGAGAAGGGCAAGTGGGTGAAGATCGAAGGCTGGGAAGGCATCGAAGCCGCCCACAAGGAAATCGTTGACGGCGTGGCCAACGCCAAGAAGTAAGCGATTTTCGCCTGCGGCGTCGCTCGTCGACGCCAGAGAAGCCCGGCCGTGTGCCGGGCTTTTTTGTTGCCCGCTGAAAGCCTCGCCAAGTTCGGCGACAATGGCTACCAGTTCCATGGATCAATGCCGACGGCCGCGATGTCGGCTCGCAGGTTCGCAGACGAGGTGAGCGGTGAGCAGCGACGTAGTCATCCGTGTAGTGCAATCGATTGAAGACGTGCCGGCCGACGCGTGGAATGCGCTCGCGCGCGGCAACCCGTTCGTGCAGCACGCGTTCCTGCATGCGATGCATACGAGCGGGTGCGCGTCGAAGCGCACCGGCTGGCAGCCGGCCTATTTGCTCATGCAGGCCGGCGACAGCCTCGTGGGCGCCATGCCGCTCTATGTCAAATCACATTCGCGCGGCGAGTACGTGTTCGATCACGCGTGGGCCGAGGCGTTTGCGCGTCATGGCCTGAACTACTACCCGAAGCTGCTGTGCGCGGTGCCGTTCTCGCCCGTGACGGGGCCGCGCCTGCTGGCGCGCACCCACGCCGACCGGGTCGCGCTCGCGCGCGGCGCGATCGCGTTCGCGAAGCAGCTCGAGTTGTCGTCGATTCACGTGCTGTTCGCGCACGACGACGATCTGGCGGCGCTCACCGAGGCGGGCTATGCGCTGCGTGAAGGCGTGCAGTTCCATTGGGAGAACCCTGGCGTCGCCTCGTTCGACGACTTCCTCGCGCAGATGAATCAGGAAAAGCGCAAGAAGCTCAAACAGGATCGCCGGCGTGTGCGCGATGCCGGGGTAACGTACCGGTGGCTGCGCGGTGCCGACATCGACGAAGCCGCGCTCGATTTCTTCTATCAGTGCTATGACAACACCTATCGAGAGCACTGGAATGCGCCGTATCTGACCCGCGCCTTCTTTGGCCAGTGGCATGCGGCGATGCCCGACACGCTGCTGCTCGTCGTGGCCGAGCGCGAGGGCGAGCCGTTGGCGTGCGCGCTCAACGTGGTGAGCGGCGACACGATGTACGGGCGGTACTGGGGCACGACAGCGTTCGTCTCTGGCATGCACTTCGAGACGTGCTACGCGCAGGGCATCGAGTATTGCATCGCGCATGGATTACGCAGCTTCGAGGGCGGGGCACAGGGGGTACACAAGATGTCGCGAGGCCTGCTGCCCACACCTACCTGGTCGGCCCACTGGATTGCCGATGCACGCTTCGCCGACGCCATTGCCGAGTTTCTCGACGCGGAGACCTCGGCGATGGACGAGCATATCGGTGAGCTGGAGGCCCATACGCCGTTCAAACGCTCGGCGTCCTGACGCCGTAGCGACGCGGGTGCGCGCCGGGCAGGGCAGCGTCGCGCGTAATATACTGGCGATTCTCACGTCCGCCGCTCGCGTCGGGCGGGCGTCGGCCCCTAGCCGCTTCGCCTGCCGGCGTATCGGCTCAGGGACGATGCCTCGTAGCCGCCGACATGACCAACCGATTTCTCAATCTCTACAATCACGATTTCGCGCGTGTGGCCGTCGGAGTGCCGCAATGCCGTGTCGCCGATCCTGCCTACAACGCCGCGCAGACCATTGCCCTCGCGAAGCAGGCCGATGCCGCGGGCGCCGCGCTCGTCGCCTTCCCCGAACTCGGTATCCCCGCCTATAGCTGCGAAGACCTGTTCCAGCAACGTGCATTGCTCGACGCCTGCAACGTGGCGCTGGCCGACATCGTGGCGGCGAGCCGCGAACTGGGCGCCGCACTGATCGTCGGCATGCCGGTGCGCGTGCAGCAACGCTTGTTCAACTGCGCAGTGGTTGTCGCGCGCGGACGCGTGCATGGGGTGGTTCCCAAGACCTACCTGCCGAACTACAGCGAGTTCTACGAAGCGCGTCAGTTCAACGCGGCCGATGACGCGGGCGTCGACACGGTGATGCTGCTCGGCAATGAGGTGCCGTTCGGCGCGCTCGTCTTCGAGGCTGCCGACCAGCCGTTGCTGCGCTTTCACTGCGAGATTTGCGAGGACGTCTGGGTGCCCGTGCCGCCGTCGTCGTTTGCCGCACTGGCGGGCGCGACGGTACTCGTCAACCTGTCGGCATCCAACGTCGTCGTCGGCAAGTCGGCGTATCGCCATCAACTGGTCGGACAACAGTCGGCGCGATGCCTCGCGGCGTATCTGTATACGTCGGCCGGGCAGGGCGAATCGACGACCGATCTCGCGTGGGATGGCCAGGCGCTCATCTATGAAAACGGCGACCTGCTGGCCGAGTCGGCGCGCTTCGCCAGTGAATCGCACCTGATTTATGCGGACGTTGATCTGGAGCGGCTCGCGCGCGAGCGTATGCATCAGACGACGTTCGGGGTGTCGGTGCGCCGCCATGCCGACGAGGTGGCGCGCTTCCGCACGATCAAGGTCGACGTCGCGATGCCGCGCAATGCCGAGCTGCCGCTCGCGCGGGCCATTGAACGCTTCCCGTACGTGCCGTCCGACCCGCGCCGCCGCGACGAGCGTTGCCACGAGGTCTACAACATCCAGGTGCAGGCGCTGATGCAGCGTCTGGCCGCGTCGAAGATTCAGAAGGTCGTGATCGGGGTGTCCGGTGGCCTGGATTCGACGCATGCGCTGCTCGTGTGCGCGAAGGTCATGGATCGGCTCGGGCTGCCACGCGCGAACATCCTGGCCTACACCATGCCCGGTTTCGCCACGAGCGAGCGAACGCTGCGCCAGGCGCGCGAGCTGATGGCGGCGGTCGGCTGCACGGCGCGTGAGATCGACATCCGCCCGAGTTGCATGCAGATGCTGGCAGACCTCGACCATCCGTTTTCTCGGGGTGAGGAAGTCTACGACGTCACGTTCGAGAACGTGCAGGCCGGCGAGCGTACCAATCATCTGTTCAGGCTCGCGAATCACCTCGGGGCGATCGTGATCGGCACCGGCGATCTGAGCGAACTGGCGCTGGGGTGGTGCACGTACGGCGTTGGCGACCATATGTCGCACTACAACGTGAACGCCAGCGTGCCCAAGACGCTCATCATGCACCTCGTGCGATGGGTGGCGGAAACCGGGCAGTTGGGCGGCGCGGCGTCGGCCAAGCCCGCGAGCAAGACAGGCAAGGACGCCGAATCGCGTCGCAACGTGCTCATCGATATCCTGGAGACCGAAATCAGCCCGGAACTCGTACCGGGCAAGGCCAACGGCGCGCCGGAACAGCGCACCGAGCATTTCATCGGTCCCTATGAGTTGCAGGACTTCAATCTCTACTACACGCTGCGTTTCGGCTACGCGCCACGCAAGGTGGCGTTTCTGTCGTGGAGCGCGTGGCACGACGCGTCGACGGGACGCTGGCCTGACGAGGGACACGTCGCGCATCACGCTTACGATCTGGTGGCGATCAAGCGAAACCTGCGCATTTTCCTGGATCGGTTCTTCCGCACCAGTCAGTTCAAGCGGTCGTGCATTCCGAACGCGCCAAAGGTCGGCACGGGCGGGTCGCTTTCACCGCGCGGCGACTGGCGGGCACCGAGCGATTCGGAGTCGGTGGTGTGGCTCGCTGACCTGGACACCGTGCCCGACGACCCGCATGCCTGAGCCTACTGTGATCGGCGCGCCTTGCGCGGACCGGTACAATAGCCCGGCGAATTCTCAGAACAATCCAACCAAGATATCGAGGCGACAATGAAACGCGTAACTGCCATCATCAAACCCTTCAAGCTCGACGAAGTCCGCGAAGCGCTGGCCGAAGTCGGCGTGACCGGCCTGACCGTCACGGAAGTGAAGGGCTTCGGCCGTCAAAAGGGTCACACGGAACTGTATCGCGGCGCCGAATACGTGGTCGACTTCCTGCCGAAGATCAAGATCGAAGTGGTGGTCGGCTCGGCACAGGCCGATCAGGTCATTGACGCGGTACTGGGCGCGGCGCGCACCGGAAAGATCGGTGACGGCAAGATCTTTGTGACCGATGTCGAGCGCGTGATCCGCATTCGTACGGGCGAAGAGGGCGAGCAAGCGGTCTGACGCCGGTTCGGGCGTCGTCGCGAGGTTGCGGCGGCGAGCGGGGCGAGACGCAAAGGGCTGGACGGAGGAGGGCGACGACTGCGCAGGCGGCGTCGCCCTTCGGCGTTCATGGCGCTTGATGCCGCTTAATGCTGCTTAATGCCGCGATGACGGCTAGGTGACGGCGATGTCGCTTGCCACGGTGCGATGCCTACAGCGGCATGCGACGTGGTGTCTGCGGCGCGCGTTCGCGCAAGACGTCGCGCGCCCGGGCGCGTGTGGACTACCCGCGCGGCGCTCGCGTCTGCGCACCCTGGAGCAGGACGACCAACGCGCCACTGCCGCCATCGCGTCCTTGGGCTTGCGCCCAGGCCAGCACTTGGTCCTTTTGCGCCAGCCAGCCGCGGACCTTGTCCTTGAGTACCGGTTCGCGGTTCACCGAACCGAGTCCCTTGCCGTGGATTACGCGCACGCAACGCAGTCCGCGCTTCACGGCGTCGTTCAGGAAGGCGGACAGCGCCTCGCGGGCTTCGTCGCGACGCATGCCATGCAAGTCGATCTGCGCCTGAACTACCCATTCGCCGCGCTGCAGCTTGAGCAGGGCGTCGTGACTGATGCCGGGGCGGCGATAGGACAGGCGATCGTCGGTGTCGAGCAGGGCTTCGGGGTCGAACTCGTCCGACAGCGACTCGTGCAGGACGGCCGCTTCGTCTTCCTGCGTCTGACGGGCCACCGGCTCGGGCGGCTGGCGCGGATGCTCCACGCGATCGGTCGCGCCCTTGCGCGCGATCGGGGCGATGTCGCCCACGCTGTCGCGGAACACGTTGGCGTCGCGCTTGGCTTGCGCAGCGCGTTTGGCTGCGGCCAGGCGTTCGGCTTCGCGCGCGGCCGAATCCTTGGCGATCGCGTCGCGCAGGCCGGCGAGATCGCCGAGGCCGAGTCTGGGAGGCTTCTTGCTCATGGTCGTGCGAACAAGGACGGTGGGAGATCAAACGACAACGGCGCCCCCAGCGTGTGAAATTTCACGTGGCGAGGGCGCCGTCGCAGGTCATTCAGCGGTTACTGGTCGAGGTTTTCGAGGTAACGCTGGGCGTCGAGCGCGGCCATGCAGCCCGTGCCGGCGCTGGTAATGGCTTGACGGTAGACGTGATCCTGCACGTCGCCTGCCGCGAACACGCCCGGCACGCTGGTGGCCGTGGCGTTGCCGTTCAGGCCGCTGTGCGTGACGATGTAGCCGTTCTTCATCTCGAGCTGCCCTTCGAAGATGTCGGTGTTCGGCTTGTGGCCAATGGCGATGAACACGCCATGCAGCGCGATGGCTTCGCTGGCGCCGGTCTTCACGTTCTTGATGCGAATGCCGGTCACGCCCGAGTCGTCGCCGGTGACTTCGTCGAGCACAGTGTCGTACTTGAGTTCGACTGCGCCTTGCTTGGCCTTTTCCAGCAGACGGTCGATCAGGATCGGCTCGGCGCGGAACTTGTCGCGACGATGGATCACGGTGACCTTGCTGGCGATGTTCGAGAGGTACAGCGCTTCCTCGACGGCCGTATTGCCGCCGCCGACCACGCAGACTTCCTTGCCCTTGTAGAAGAACCCGTCGCACGTGGCGCAGGCCGACACGCCGCGGCCGGAGAAGGCGTCTTCCGACGGCAGGCCGAGATATTGTGCCGAGGCACCCGTGGCGATGATCAGGGCATCGGCGGTGTATTCGCCGGAATCGCCGATCAGACGCAGCGGACGCTCATTCAGATGCACCGTGTGAATGTGATCGAAGATCATCTCGGTGTTGAAGTGCTCGGCGTGGGCCTGCATGCGCGCCATGAGTTCGGGGCCTTGCACGCCGGTCGGGTCGCCGGGCCAGTTCTCGACATCCGTCGTGGTCATCAACTGGCCGCCCTGGGCGATGCCTGTGATCAGCACGGGCTTGAGGTTGGCGCGCGCGGCATAGACGGCGGCGCTGTAACCGGCGGGGCCGGAACCGAGAATCAGGACTTTGGCGTGCTTGGCAACGGACATGAACGAGGACTCACCGGAAAGGGATGGGGGCTGGCGCCCGATCCGATCCTGCACCGCGATGGCGCGGCGCGGGGATTGGCGCAAACCGCCATTATAAGGGGCCGACGTCGTTTCGTTGATCGAGTCTTGCAATCGACGCGATAGCACGCGCGCCACCGGAGTGTGACGGGTGAGCGCCCGGTCGCGGCGGTCTGCCGAAGGCCGCCGGGAGGCCCGGCGTTACGGCTTGTCACGTATTCGTGCATTAAGTGGGGGAATAGTTGTTTACAATGGAGCCTTGCCGCGCGGCAGGCCGCCCGTCTGCCCGCCCAACCGCATGGCTTGATGACGACGAAATCTTCCTACTCTGCTGGTGCCGGATCGTCGTTACCCAACCGGGTGACGCACCTCTTCCATGAAATTCGCTGGATGGCGCAGGTCGCGCTGATGGTGTTCTTGCTGATGGCGTTGCTCTCGTACAGCCGTCTGGACCCCAGCTGGACGCATGCGGCGCACGTGGAGCGCATCGCCAATTGGGCGGGGCGCGTGGGGGCCTGGGTGGCCGATATGCTGCTGCTCATGCTGGGCCTTTCCGCGTATTGGCTGGTGGTGTTCATCGCCCGGCGCGTGATTTCCGGCTATCGCCGGATCTCGGCCAAGCGCGAAGCGCCCCCGCTGCGCGAACGGCTGGCCAGCGGCGGATGGGTCGAGATCGTTTCGTCCCTGATGCTGTTGCTCTCCAGTGCCGGCATCGAATCGCTGCGTCTATATCGCCTCAAAGCCCAATTGCCGCGCGCCTCGGGCGGCGTGATCGGCGAGACTGTCGGCGGCTTCTTCCAGCACGCGTTCGGGTTCACCGGCGGCACGCTGGCATTGCTGCTCATCTTCGTTTTCGGCCTGTCGCTGCTGTTCCATTTCTCGTGGCTGAGCGTTGCCGAGCAGTTCGGCGCGTTGATTCTCGATACCGGCACCGTGATCCGCCGCCGCCGCGAGGCGCGCCAGGACCGTCGGCTGGGCGAGGAGGCCGCAATCGCACGCGAAGGCGCCATCGTGCAGAACCGCGTGCGTGCGGAAGTGCACGAACCGGTGCAGATCGTGCCGCCCGTCAAGGTCGTGGCTCGCAGCGAGCGTGTCGAGAAGGAAAAGCAGGCGCCGCTGTTTGCCGATTTGCCCGATTCGATCCTTCCGCCGCTCGCGTTGCTCGACGCCGCCCCGGCCGCACAGGAGACCGTCTCGGCCGAGACGCTCGAATTCACATCACGCCTCATCGAGAAGAAGCTCAAGGATTTCGGGGTCGACGTGAGCGTCGTGGCCGCATATCCGGGGCCGGTCATCACGCGCTACGAAATCGAACCGGCCACCGGCGTGAAGGGCAGCCAGATCGTCAACCTGGCGAAGGATCTGGCGCGCTCGCTTTCGCTCGTATCGATTCGCGTGGTCGAAACCATTCCCGGCAAGAACTTCATGGGGCTGGAACTGCCGAATCCGCGTCGTCAGACGGTGCGGTTGACGGAGATTCTCGGCTCCGAGATATACAACGACTCGGCGTCGCTGCTCACGCTCGCGCTGGGCAAGGACATCAGCGGCAAGCCCGTGGTGGCCGATCTGGCGAAAATGCCTCACTTGCTGGTGGCCGGTACTACGGGCTCGGGCAAGTCGGTGGGGATCAACGCGATGATCCTGTCGCTGCTCTACAAGGCGACTGCCGAGCAGGTGCGGCTGATTCTGATCGATCCGAAGATGCTCGAAATGAGCATGTACGAAGGCATTCAGCATCTGCTGTGCCCGGTAGTCACGGACATGCGTCAGGCGGGCCATGCGCTGAATTGGGTCGTGGCCGAGATGGAGCGCCGTTACAAGCTTATGAGCAAGCTCGGCGTGCGCAACCTCGCCGGTTACAACAACAAGATCGACGACGCCGCCAAGCGCGAAGAGCACATCCCGAATCCGTTCTCGCTCACGCCCGACGCGCCGGAGCCGTTGCAGCGCCTGCCGTATATCGTCGTGGTGATCGACGAGTTGGCCGACCTGATGATGGTCGTCGGCAAGAAGGTCGAAGAGCTGATCGCGCGCATCGCGCAGAAGGCGCGTGCGGCGGGTATTCACCTGATTCTGGCAACGCAGCGTCCGTCGGTCGATGTCATTACCGGGTTGATCAAGGCGAACGTGCCGACGCGCGTGGCGTTCCAGGTGTCGTCGAAGATCGATTCGCGCACCATTCTCGACCAGCAGGGGGCCGAGACGCTGCTGGGCATGGGCGACATGCTTTACATGCCGCCGGGCACGGGATTGCCGTTGCGGGTGCACGGGGCGTTCGTGGCCGATGACGAAGTGCATCGCGTGGTCGAGCGCCTGCGCGAGCAGGGCGAGGCGAATTACGTCGAGGGCATTCTGGACGGCGTTGTCGACGGTGAAGACGGCGGCATCGACGGTGCCGGTGGCGCCGGCGGCGGAACCGGCGAGGGCGGTGGCGAGTCCGACCCGCTGTACGATCAGGCCGTGGCCGTGGTGCTCAAACAGCGCCGTGCGTCGATTTCGTTGGTACAGCGGCATCTGCGCATCGGCTACAACCGGGCGGCGCGACTGCTCGAACAGATGGAACAGTCCGGCGTTGTGTCGGCGATGGCGAGCAACGGTAACCGGGATATTCTGGTGCCGAATCGCGAAGGAGAGTAAGGAATATGTTGGGATTCAAGCGCGGCTTGCCGCTTATCGCGGGTGCTGTTGGTGTGTCGCTGGCGGCGCTGGTTGCCCCCGCCTATGCCAGCGGCACGGCGCAGCTCAAGGCGTTTGTCGCGCAAGTGAAGTCGGCGCGTGGCGAGTTTGAGCAGAAGCAGGTCAAGGGCCAGCAGGATGGGGCCGTGAAGGTGTCGAACGCAGCCTCGGGGACCTTCGAGTTTGCGCGCCCGGGCCGCTTCATCTGGCGCTACGTCAAGCCTTACGACCAACTGCTGCAGGCCGACGGCGAGACGCTCTACATCTATGACAAGGATCTGAACCAGGTGACCGAGCGCAAGCTGGGCGCTTCGTTGGGCGCGAGCCCGGCGGCGATCCTGTTCGGCAGCAACGACATCGAGAAGAATTTCACCCTCAAGGATGCCGGCGTGAAGAATGGCATCGACTGGGTGGAGCTGAAACCGAAGGCGAAAGACACGCAGTTCCAGCGCGTGGGTATCGGGTTTCGCGACGGGAATCTGGCGGCGATGGAACTCTACGATGCGTTCGGCAACGTCACGTTGTTGACATTCGACAAGATGCAGAAGAATCCGCCGATGCCGGCGGACAGCTTCAAGTTCACGATGCCCAAGGGGGCGGATCTGATCAAGGGTTGAACGCACTTCGTCCGCGTCAGTCCGCGCTGTGCCCGTCCTCGGTGGCGTTACTTGCCGGCGGGGTGGTGTCCGGGCTGGCATAATGGGGACATCTGACGATCTGAAAGCGGCCGGGGATTCCCCGGCCGCGCTGCTTGAGAACATGTCAAACGACGCCCCTCTGTCGGCTTCGGTGCCTTTGGCCGAGCGCCTGCGCCCCCGTACCATCGACGACGTGATTGGCCAGCGCCATTTGCTGGGCAAGGGGAAGCCTTTGCGCGTGGCGTTCGAAGCGGGACGTCCGCACTCGATGATTCTGTGGGGGCCGCCGGGCGTGGGCAAGACCACGCTGGCGCGCCTGATGGCGGATGCGTTCAAGGCATACTTCATCGCCCTGTCGGCGGTGCTCTCCGGGGTCAAGGATATTCGCGACGCTGTCGAAGCCGCGCAGATCCAGCGCGGACAGGGCAAGCAAACCGTGGTGTTCGTCGACGAGGTGCATCGCTTCAACAAGGCGCAGCAGGACGCGTTCCTGCCGCACGTCGAATCGGGGCTCTTCATTTTCGTGGGGGCGACGACGGAGAATCCGTCGTTCGAGGTGAATGGAGCGTTGCTCTCACGCGCGGCGGTGTATGTCCTCAAGAGCCTGAACGACGACGAACTCGGCGAGATGATCGTGCGCGCGGCGCATGAACTGGGCGACATCGGATTTACGGACGAAGCGCGCCAGGGCCTGATCGATTCGGCGGACGGCGATGGCCGGAAGCTGCTCAACAACGTGGAGATCGTCGCGCAGGCAGCGGCGATGCAGAACGTCACGACGATTGACGAAGCGTTGCTCGCCAGCGTGCTTGCCGAGAATCTGCGGCGCTTCGACAAGGGCGGCGATGCGTTCTACGACCAGATCAGCGCGTTGCACAAGTCGGTGCGGGGCAGCTCGCCGGACGGTGCGCTTTACTGGTTCTGCCGCATGCTCGACGGCGGCGCCGATCCGCGCTATCTCGCGCGCCGGATTGTGCGCATGGCGTGGGAGGACATCGGTCTGGCCGATCCGCGCGCGGCGCGCATCGCGCTCGACGCGGCAGAGACTTACGAGCGCCTCGGCACGCCTGAAGGCGAACTCGCCCTCGCGCAGGCCATCTTGTATCTTGCGGCGGCGCCGAAGTCGAACGCCGGCTATAACGCTTACAACCAGGCGCGGGCATTCGTCGGCAAGGACAAGTCGCGGGCGGTGCCGATCCATCTGCGCAACGCGCCCACGAAGTTGATGAAGGAACTTGGCTACGGCCACGAGTACCGCTATGCGCATGACGAGCCCGATGCCTACGCGGCGGGCGAGACGTATTTCCCCGACGATCTGCGCGCCCAGCATTGGTACCGTCCGGTGCCGCGGGGGCTGGAGGGCAAGATTGGGGAGAAGCTCAACTGGTTGAAGTCGCTCGATGCCGAGTGGCGGCGCGCGAACACCAAGGGGCGTGGTGCCGATGCCCCGGCGAAGTCGTCGGGTGCGGGGGCGATGCCTTCCGGAAAGCCTGCGCCGGCCGAGCCTTCCGACGATGAATCGGCCTGACGCGGACGCGCCTGCCGTCGCCAACACGCCAAATGGCGAAATCGCCGTGTGCGTTTGGTAAAATCCCTGGCTTGATGCTGCCTCCGGTGCCTTGATGGGCAAGCGGGCAGCCAGAACGAATTTTTTGGCCCACGACGATGGGCCGCTAACGACAGACACCCCACCATGCTCGACATTCAACTTCTTCGCAAGGATCTCGACGGCGTTGCGGCGCGACTCAAGGCGCGCGGCTACACGCTGGACGTGGCGACGTTTGCTGCGCTCGAGGCGGAGCGCAAGCAGATTCAGACGCAAACCGAGGAGCTGCAGGCCCGCCGCAATGCGCTCTCGAAGCAGGTCGGCATGAAAAAGGGCAAGGGCGAGGACGCCTCGGCGGAAATCGCTGAAGTCGGCGGCATTGCGGACACGCTCAAGGCGTCGTCGGTGCGTCTGGAGGAGATTCAGACGCGTCTGTCGGACGTATTGCTGGGCGTGCCGAACTTGCCGCACGAGAGCGTGCCTCTCGGCTCGGACGAAACGCAGAACGTGGAAGTGCGCCGCTGGGGCACGCCGCGCGCGTTCGACTTCACGCCGCGCGATCACGTCGATCTGGGCGCTGCGCTGGGTCTGGACTTTGACGCGGCGGCGAAGCTCGCCGGTGCGCGCTTTTCGGTGATGAAGGGCGGTATTGCCCGTCTGCATCGTGCGTTGGCGCAGTTCATGCTCGATACGCACACGAGCGAGCATGGCTATACGGAAACGTACGTGCCGTACATCGTGAATGCGGCGTCGATGCGTGGCACGGGGCAGCTTCCGAAGTTTGAGGACGATCTGTTCAAGGTGCCGCGCAAGGTGGGCGGTGAGGACGGCGAGCGCATCGAGAACTTCTATCTGATTCCGACGGCGGAAGTGTCGCTGACGAACCTTGTGCGCGACGAATTGCTGGCGGGCGATGCGTTGCCCCTGCGCATGGTGGCGCATACGCCGTGTTTCCGTTCGGAAGCGGGCAGCTATGGCAAGGACACGCGCGGCATGATTCGCCAGCATCAGTTTGACAAGGTCGAGTTGGTGCATGTGGTGCGTCCGGAGGAGTCGTACGACGCGCTGGAGATGCTGGTGGGGCATGCGGAAACGATTCTGAAGAAGCTTGAACTACCGTTCCGCACAATTGTGCTGTGTACGGGCGACATGGGCTTCGGCAGCGCGAAGACGTACGACATGGAAGTCTGGATTCCGGCGCAGAACACGTACCGCGAGATTTCGTCGTGTTCGAACATGGAGAGCTTCCAGGCCCGACGGATGCAGGCGCGTTTCCGCAATGCGCAGGGCAAGCCGGAGTTGGTGCACACGCTCAACGGTTCGGGGTTGGCCGTGGGGCGCGCGCTGGTAGCGGTGCTGGAGAACTACCAGAACGCGGACGGCTCGGTGACGGTGCCCGATGTGCTGCGTCCGTATATGGGCGGCATCGAGCGCCTCGCGCCGGCTGCGTAAAAAAATTGGAGAAAGGGGGTTGGCGGCTGACGAAATTCGGCTATAATCTCTTTCTCGCTGCTTGAGGCCACTTGGGCAGCGAACCAAAGCAAAAAGAACGCTTGGAGAGGTGGCAGAGTGGTCGAATGCGCCGGACTCGAAATCCGGTGTACGGTTATACCGTACCGTGGGTTCGAATCCCACCCTCTCCGCCAAGCATCTTGCTTTGTAAAGAAGTGCCCGCTAACCTAGCGGGCATTTTTGTTTTTGCGGTGGGAATTTTTTGTTCTGTCTTTTTCACCGCGCTTGCCAGCGAGGCGACGGCTAGGTGGGCATACCGTTGCGTGCTACGCGTATCCCGATGCCCGAGGATACGTCCGGCCGTGAATAAATCGACTTCCGCATTCACCGACGCACTCGCCGCACTATGCCGCAAGTCACGGAAGTACAGATGCGGCATTTCCATATCTCGCCGCGCTCGCTCGAACGCTCGTTGAATTGCGATCTTTGGCGTTGCTTGCTTGAGACTTCGCGCGCGGGCTGCAATGCGAGGCTGTATTGGCACAAGACGCGGCATCCCGTTCTTGGTGTCAGCAAGCCAGAAAGCCGCCTCCCGGATCTGAAACCGAAGAATTTCCTCAAGCCGCATTCCCGAATAAAACGCGATGCGAATTGCTTTGCGCGCGTCCACGTGAGGGCGGGCCCCCGCAAGTCGCAGCATTTGATCCTGAGTGACATAGTGTTGCCGTTCGTTCCTGACGCTCGGCATTCCCACACGTGCTGCCGGGTCGTCGTCCCCGATGTCGCGACGACGCCAAGCGTAGCGACATGCACTTGTAGGATGTCGGAGGAGACGTCGATGCAGCCATGACGTTTCTTTCGGATCAGCGATGCTCGACTGCGCCGTGACATGTGCACGCGGGGGGAGGCTGATAGCTTGCGTACCGACGAGGCGCCCGGTGAGCGTGAGGGCGACTTCATGAGGCTTGATGTAGAGCGCCTGCCCGGTTGTGGAAACGCACTGGTCGCAGCGCTGATGGACAACCGGGAGCGCCATGTATTCGGCAGATGCACGTTGCCGGGCATGGATCTGGCCTCGGTGGCCTGCGCCATCCGGAACATGTGGCTCGCGGCGTGTGCTGCAGGCGTCGGCTTGGGCCGGGTCTCATCGTTCGAGCCTGTGGCACTGGGCAAGCGACTGCGACTACCGTCTGGCGCCAAAGCCGTGACCATTCTTTGCCTTCGGCACGTAACGCTATTCCATGCCAAGCCAAAGCGGGAACAGGAAGACTGGGCTCACCGGCAGCCACTGGAAACGCTGCTGTTTGAGAACCATTGGCAACATCCAGAATAAGGGACAGGCCATCACCCTATGGCCTGCCTGAGGCTAGCCCAAAAGATAATGAATAGGTGGCACTTTTAGCCTCATCTCCGCCGTTTGCCAGTATTAAGCAGTGACTATCATCAAGCCCTGTTGATGGCTCTGTATCTCCAGGTCTTTGCGCGAGAAAACGTGTCGCCCTTGTGAAAAGCCTGTGATTGCCAATCCAATCGTCTTTTGGGATACGGACAGGGACCCGCCTCAACACTTGGAACGGAAGTCCGGCATGCCGTATTTCCAATGCGGCTTAGCCTTTTTCGTTTATTTAAAGTCCACGCGATATACGGAGTTCTTATGCTGCAACATATCAAGTTTCTGTTACGCGACGAGCGCGGCGTTAGTGCACTCGAATACGCAGTGCTTGCCGGCATTGTGGTCATCGCAGTGGTGGCGGCCGGCGCGATCTTCAGTGGCACCGGCGGTCTGCCCGCTCTGTTCCAGAACATGGTGACGAAAGTTACGAACGCGCAGAACGGCTGATAGAAGTCGTCTTGAGATGCTAGGCCCGTAGACAGCCCGCCAGACGGCGGGCAATTCAAGATAATGCACCTTATGCTGTATGCGGCGAAATCGATGGCGTGCGTTGCATTGACATCACTAGCAGTTCAAGACGTTCGCTCCCGATGCTTGTCCACGCGTGCAGTATTGCTGGTTGTCATTCTTTATTGGGTTGATGCCGAAGTCGCGGGCGCTAGCGTTGCCTCGCTGGCGGCTCACCTGGCTGCCGCCACAACGGCTTTCGCACTATTCGCGGTGTTGTTCCGCGGCGGGTGGATGGGAGGGGGGGATGTCAAGCTTGCCGCCGCAGTTTTTCTTTGGGCGGGCCCAGCGTTTGCATGGCCGGTGTTCTTCATTGTATCGATATGCGGTCTTGTCCTCGCTCTGAGCACACTTGTGATTGAACGGTGCCGGGACAATGCGACGCGCGTTGCGCGCTCACCGGTGCAGCCTCGATCAAAACTCGGTGTGCCATACGGTGTTCCCTTGGCGCTTGGAGGCATGGCTGCCATCTGGTTCCCCGTGCTGAACTCGCTGTAGTTAATACAGATCCACTGCCGCGACCATGCCCAGCCTCTTAAAGACCGTAATCCTCTTGATTTTCGCTGTGATCGGCGCGGTTGTTTTCCGTGCACTGTTCATTGCAGCTTCGCAGCCAGGCCCTGCGCGCCCGCCAGTGATGGATCGCGTGCGCGTCGCAGCCGCTGATCTACCGGAAGGCATGTTGTTGCGCGACAGCGATCTTGCATGGAAAGACCTGCCTCACAAGCAGGTACCGCAAGGCGCGCTTGTCAAAAGTCAGGGCAGTGAGGCAGACGGGGCCGACTTGAAAGGTGATGTCCTGCGCCATGCGGCCCGAGCCGGCACGCCACTAGGGACGGCCGACGTAATCACGCCCAGTGCACCGGGTTTTCTCGCTGCTGCGTTGAAGCCCGGGATGCGTGCGATTTCGGTCGCGATCGATGATGTATCAGGTAACGCAGGCTTGATTCAACCCGGCGACTATGTTGACGTGCTGTTGACGCAACAACTCGGCGGTCCCGCCGGCGTGCCGGGTGCGATGGCTCGCGCAGTAGAGAGCGAGACCGTGGTCAGCCGGGTCCGTGTCCTGGCAGTCGGCTCCGTCTTCCAACGACCCAAGGCCGAAACACCTGACGCGAATACCCGTGCCCGAACCGTCACGTTCGAAGTGACATCGCATACCGCAGAAGTGATCGCCGTCGCGACACACCTGGGCTCACTTTCACTGGCGCTTCGCAGTTTTGCGACGAGCGATCGCAATCCTGCCATCAGTGGCAACGAGACGCTGTCTCAGACTCCACCCGTGTGGGCTGGTGATGTCTCGCGGGCATTTTCGACAGCACGGGTGGCCGCGCACGATAAAGCGGCAACCGTGTCGACGGGGCCACACCCAGTGATTGTTTACCGCGGCTCAAAGGTATCGGACGCGCAGCAGAGTTCTCGACTGCAGGGCGGCCCGACGAGCGTAGCTGGACTTCCCCTGCTGCCGCCGAATCCATCGACGACGGTCGCCGGACAGCCTTCGTTGCCTGAGCAGTCCACAACCCAACGCTGACACTTTGGGCCTCAGCCAGGGCATGGCCGGGATCTGACAGGAGGGATTCATGTTGCATGGTGTCTATTCGGCAGTCCGGGTGCGATTAATAGTCGTACTGGGGCTTTGGGCTGTGTTGATTCATGGCGCATTCGCCGCCAACGCTGCCCCATTGCTGGCACTCCCGGCGGGCGGCGGGGAAATGCTGCACCTGTCGGAACCGGCCGTCGCGGTGTTCGTCGCCGATCCGAACGTTGCTGACGTGCACGTGCCAACCTCGCAGACCGTATTCGTACTCGGCAAAAAGGCCGGTACCACGACATTGTTCGCGCTCGGCGCCAACAATCGCACCATCCTGCGCGAGACCGTGGTGGTGAGCGCTGATACGCTTTCCATGCAGCGCATGCTCGAGGCCCGGTTTCCCCGATTTCATGTGAACGTGACAGGCGCTCCCGGCTCGCTGATGGTGACAGGGCGCGTGCCGGATGCGGCGGACGCGGACGCTGTAATGCAGTCCCTCACTCCCTATCTTCACGACAAGGAAACGCTGGTCAACAGGTTGACGTTGACGAGGCCAATCCAGGTTAATTTGCGGGTTCGCATCACCGAAGTGGATCGCAATATTACCCAGCAGCTCGGCATCAACTGGAATGCGCTCGGTCAAAGTGGTAATTTCGTCGGGGGCCTGTTTAGCGGTCGTGGGGCTGCAGCCGAAACGACCCTATCGTCAACGGGTGCGTTTTCGATCCTCGGGGCGTTCCACGCCGGCAAATGGGCCATTGACGGAGTACTCGAGGCGCTTGATCAGGAAGGCCTGATCACGATGCTTGCCGAACCGAACCTCACTGCGATGTCCGGAGAAACTGCCAGCTTCCTTGCTGGCGGCGAGTTCCCGATTCCCGTCCCGCAAGGCCAGAACAATGCCATCACGATTGAATTCAAGCCTTATGGCGTGTCGCTCGATTTCACGCCCACGGTACTTGCGGACAACCGGATCAGCCTGAAGGTCCGCCCGGAAGTCAGCGAGATCGATCCAACCAACAGCGTGACGGTCAACAGTATCAAGGTGCCTGCACTTACCGTGCGTCGTGTCGAGACGACAGTCGAATTGTCGAGCGGGCAAAGCTTCGCGATCGGTGGACTGCTGCAAAGCAATACCAGTGACGTGCTGGCCGAACTGCCAGGTCTCGGACGCCTGCCGGTGCTGGGTAAACTGTTTTCCTCAAAGAACTATCTGAACAACAAGTCAGAAGTGGTGGTCATCGTTACGCCCTACATCGTGCAGCCTGTGGATCCCGGCCGACTGCGTCAACCAATCGATACGATCATGCATCCAAGCAGCGATATCGAGTATGTGCTGCAACGTACGCTGGGGCTCGACCCACTTTCCGGCACCGTGCCACGCCTCGTCGGCGCTGCGGGCTTCGTCTACTGATCAACCGGGAGTCACATCATGCGCCTTGGGCTAACCGGATTTTGCCTACTGCCATTTTTGGTGTCTGGGTGCATGTCTGCGCACCCACCACTCGGTCTGCCGGACGCATCGATAGTCAGCTTCGACGGCCGCGAGGCCATACCACCGGACTGCGTCGCGTTGGTTCAGCCATCGCATCTGATCGATGCGGGTATTGCACGTCCCGGCGTGCCATTCGGCTGCGCCACATACACAAATCTTGCGGTGATGCTCGCACGGCCGGCTGATCTCGTTGATCCAATCCCATACGGCGGCGTCGATGCTGCGACGGCGTCAAGCGCGGTACGCCGGTTTGAGGAGGGGCGCGTGAAGCAGCCTAACGTTACGTCGACTACGACCCAATTGACACACTAACGGGCGTAAACCTCCATGAGTGCCTTGGAAATCCTTCGCCCTGGCAATTCAGCCGCAGTTCGTGCGGCTGAATTGCTTGCAGTCTTCTCCGATGCAACAAGCGTCGACGCCATCAAAAACCTGATCGTCGATCATGCGATGCAGGATGCACACGCACAAACTGGCAGTATCGACGACGCAATACGGCTCCTGCGGGAACTCGAACGGCCGCCGCGACAACTGCTCGTGGATGTGTCCGGTTCGGAAATGCCGATTTCAGACCTCGCGCGTCTCGCCGAAGTGTGCGCTCCGTCGGTTGCCGTGGTGGTTATCGGTGATCGCAACGACGTTGGTCTGTTTCGCAGTTTGCTCGAAATTGGGATACAGGACTACCTCGTCAAACCGGTGACGGTAGAACTGTTGCGACGTGCGCTCGCGGCAAGGGATCCAGCAGCGCAAGCTCGTACGGGCAAGGTGATCAGCTTTGTCGGCGCAAGGGGCGGGGTAGGCGTCACGACCATTGCTGTTTCGCTCGCGCGCCATCTGACTGGGGAGACGCTCAGACACGTGGTCTACGTCGATCTCAATCTGCATGGTGGAGCCGGTGACTCGATGCTCGGTTTGCGCAGCAGCAACGGCCTCGCCGAGCTGTTGCAGGATACGCAGGGTGTCGATCCGCAGTCGCTCGATCGCGCCTTGGCAACAGCTGGCGACCGCCTCTGCACCCTGTCGTCAGAGCTTCCGTATGACACCGAGTTCGCTGTGCGTCCGAGCGCGGTCACCAACCTTATCAACACACTCAAGCGACGCTTCCACTATGTTCTAGTCGATTTGCCCTGTCGGGGCGGGCGGAGCGTGGAAGAAGCCCTCGATGCGTCGCAGGTGGTCTGCATCGTTGCCGATCCCTCTGTATATGCGGCGCGCGAGTGCGTACGTCTGCTCCGGTTTACTGCGGAGCGCTCAAGCGAACCGGTTGTCTCGGTGCTTTTGAACAATCCGCTCGAACCCGTTTCGGGCCGCGTCCAACCACTGGACTTCAAGCGCGCGCTCGGACGTGCATCGCTGCATGAGTTGCCTTACGATCCGAAGTCCCTTGCGCGAGCCGAAAATCTCGGAGAGGCGCTTCCCACTCACAAGAAGCCTCTCGGGTTTGCCGCTGCTATCAAACGCATTTCAAACGAACTCACCGGCCGCGATTCCCCACCTCCTGTTCGCTGGTATTCGCGGTTCACAAAGTTGGGGAGGTCGTCGTAATGTTCGGAACGAGGAAGCACGCACCAGCACCTTTGCCGCGCGCAGAGCAGGAACTCGCGCAACCCGCGGTACCCGCGCCTGCGCCCTCACGCACATTGGCGGACGGTCATGAAGCACTGATTCGCTCGGATAACTTTAAGAAGATCCGCGCCGTCGTCTTTGCATCAATGAACATGTCGGCCGCGCTGATGAAGACGCGCGACCAGGTCCGTGCCGGTATTGAGGAAATTTCTGTGGACGCGGTTGCGCGTGAGCAACTGAACGTCACGCCGGGCGAGCAGGCGCTGATTGTCAGCGAAATTCTCAATGACATGTTCGGTGTCGGCCCCATCGAACCGCTGCTTGCCGACGACGCGGTCACGGATATTCTGGTCAACGGTCCGGATCAAATCTACGCTGAGCGGCACGGCAAACTTGAACTCACGCCACTGAAGTTCCGCGACAATGCACACGTGATCAACGTGGCCCAGCGAATCGCGGCAGCAATAGGCCGGCGCGTCGACGAAAGCAGTCCGATGGTCGATGCGCGGCTCGCTGACGGTAGCCGCGTCAACGTTGTGTTGCCGCCGATCGCGCTGCGCGGCGCATCGATCTCTATCCGCAAGTTCTCCAGACGCAACATCACGCTTGCGCGCATGGCTCAACAAGGCAACATTTCCACGGAGATGGTCCATGTGCTGAAGATCGCCAGCGCCTGCCGCCTCAACATTATCGTCTCGGGCGGCACCGGTTCCGGCAAGACAACACTGCTCAATGCACTGTCGCACCACATCGACGAACACGAACGCATCGTGACAATCGAGGACGCTGCCGAACTGCAATTACAGCAGCCACACGTCGTAAGCCTTGAGACGCGCCCCGAAAACAGCGAAGGACTCGGCGCGGTAAATCAGAGAGATCTGGTGCGGAATGCATTGCGGATGCGCCCTGACCGCATCATCTTGGGCGAAACACGGGGGACCGAGGCCTTCGATGTGCTGCAGGCGATGAATACGGGCCACGACGGCTCGATGACGACGATTCATGCGAACACGCCGCGCGACGCGATCACCCGGCTCGAAAGCATGGTCATGATGGCGAATGGAAATCTGCCGCTTACAGCCATTCGGCGCCAGATTGCGAGTGCCGTACACCTGATCCTGCAAATCGAACGCATGCGCGACGGAGTGCGCCGCGTCACACGAGTGACCGAGCTTGCCGGAATGGAAGGTGATGTGATAATCACGCAGGATCTGTTCGCGTTCCGCTACGATGCTGCCGCTTACCACGAAGACGTCAGAGGAACGTTTGAATCGTCCTCGCTGCGACCGGTGTTCGCGACACGCGCAGCCTACTATGGTTTCGAAGCGGCGCTGATGGAGGCGCTGCGGCCATGACGCCACCGGACATCGTCGCGGTAGCCGCGTTTGTCGCCATTGTTCTGGCAGGCAGCATCGTGTCGTCGTTGCGCGATATGGCTCGGCATCGACCACAGCGCCGCATCCGGGACCGCATGACCCAGCTCCATCGGATGCGGGTTGCAACCCAGCAGCCTGCGAGTGCGGACTCGATCGGCGAGCTCTTCGAACGGCCGAACGACTACGGCGTGTTCCAGCGGTGGTTCCAGCGACGCGTGCAGCGGGTCAAGGCCGTGAGTGGCACGGCCGGTATTCGCCTCATCTGCATGAGCGGTTTTGGTAGTGCTGTGCTTGCGTTCATCGTCATACGGCTTGCACCGCTTCCCGGGTGGTCGCATCCTTTGATCTATGCCGGTGCGCCAATGGTAGCGATAAGAGTCACTTACCGATTTCTGATCGGTCGCTTTCGCGCGCGGTTTCTTCTCGTATTTCCGGATACGCTCGACCTTATCATCCGCGCAGTACGGGCCGGCATACCGGTCGTGCAGGCAATCAGTACCGCTGGCCAAGAAGCGGAGGAACCCGTTCGGTCGACTTTCCGGACGATGGGTGACAGTCTGCGGCTGGGCGTAGACCTGAAAGAAGTGCTCGACAAGGCCGTCGCAAGCCTACAGATTGCCGATTTTTCCTTTTTCGCCGTGTGCTTGCTGCTGCAACGTGAAACAGGCGGAAATCTCGGAGAAACGCTCGAGAACCTTTCTGCAATCATTCGCACCCGCAGGGACATTCGACTGAAAACCCGAGCCCTAACAGCGGAGGGACGCATCGCGAGCAAAATTATCGCCGCGGTGCCATTCGTTGTTACGGGGTTCCTTTATATCGTCAACCGTCCCTACGTCAACTTGCTGTTCCATACCCGCGCTGGGCACAAGATGCTGACGCTAGCGGCGGTGCTTATGCTCGTCGGCCTCGCTCTCATTCAGAAAATCTCGAAGCTGGACACATCGCGATGAATCTTATTGACATCGGAACGGTTCGCGACCTGCTGCTGCTGCTCCTGCTGTGCGGTGGACTGCTAGTCACGCTTAAGTCGCCGTACAGCATTCGCCGTCGGATCGCTCATCGCATGCGTCACGAAGCGATGCGAGCGGAAACTCAACAAGCGTTGCGTGCTGAAGAGCACGTGGCGCATATGTGGCAGCGACTATTGAGGCGTTTTGCATCGCTTGGCGAGCGTGTGCCGTTGGGCGATGCTGCGCAGCGAAGCAAGCTCGGCAAACAGCTGGTCAAGGCCGGCTTTCGAGAGCGTCGCGCGATTTCGGTCATGATTGGTCTCAAGCTTCTGGTAGGTGCGCTGCTCGCATTAATCGCGATCGTTCTGGGTCCATATGTCCCACGCTTCGGCGATTACTTCATCTTTCGTGCGTTGATGATGGGAGGTACGCTCGTTGTAGGGATGATGCTGCCTGAGTTCGCGCTCAGCGTCGTGATCGGCCGAAGGCAAAAGGTAATAGCTTCATGTCTACCAGATGCGCTTGATCTGCTAGTGATTTGCACCAACGCCGGCAATAGTCTGGTGGTCGGCGTAACGCGCGTCGCTCGTGAGCTGAAGACTATCTGTCCGCCGCTGGCCGACGAGTTCGCCGTGACCGGCGACGAATTACAGATCGGCGGCGATAGTGCGGTTGTCTTGCGCAACCTGGCTGCGCGAATTGGCCTGCCCTCGGTGCGCGCCCTCGTCACTACCCTGATTCAGTCGCAACAATACGGAACTCCCATCACCCAGTCGCTCCGAATGCTGTCACGAGCTGAGCGGACCGCGCAGATGATGGCCCTCGAAGAGAAGGCGGCGAAACTCGCGACCAAGATGACGCTGCCGATGATGCTGTTTATTTTGCCGACGGTCGGCCTGATAGCGGCCGGTCCTGCCGTGATTCGCCTAATAGCGGTCTTCAGATGAACAAATTTCCAGCCCTGCCCCGCACGCTCTCGATCGCACTGCTACTTGGCACCGGCCTGCTGGCCGGCTGCGTCAGCGGTGGTAGCTTCAACCCACGCCCCGTCTCTCAGCAACGCAACATGGACGGGACGAGCGACCTGCGCATCGCCGACAGTGCATTGAAAGCCGGAGACGTTGAGCTCGCGACCACGCTATATGAACGCGCCTTAACGGCGAATCCCGACTCGCTCGCAGCGCAACTCGGCCTGGGTGACGCCATGTACCTTGCCGGTGACATGGAGAAGGCCCGGGCGCTATATCAGCGTGCTGCACAGCAGACGCCAATGAACCCGGCAGCGAAACTCGGTCTTGCTCGTGTAGCGTTGAGGCAGCGCCGGCTCGACACTGCCTTGGCGCTATATCGTGGATTGCTTGTCGCTCAGCCTGACAATCCAGTGTTTTGCGAAGGTCTGGGCACCGTGCTTGACCTGCAGGGCCGCCACGCAGATGCACAAGTAGTCTATCGCGCGGCGCTGGCCTCGCATCCGGAGGTACAGGGATTACGCGTGAACCTTGGCCTGTCACTCATCCTGGACAACAAGCTACGCGAAGCGGCAAACACGCTGCTCGACGTTGCCGGCTTGTCAGACTCACCGGTTCAGGCGCGCCAGAACCTCGCCCTCGCATACGGGCTGCTGGGCAATTCGGATGCTGCGAGGAAGATACTGCTCGTTGACCTGCCGCCGTCTTCGGCAGACGATAATCTGCGGTTCTATCGGACACTGCGCGACAGACTAGCCGGGAATCACGCGGATGCAGTTCATAACGATGGCAACGCTACAACGGCGAGTGCGTTGCCACGCTACATCAAGGCACCGAAATGAATCGGCGGGCGTTCGCCTTCAATGGGGCGCGTGGACCGGCTGGAGCGCAACGGGCGACTCGCGGCGCGGTCGCGCTCGAATTCGTGCTCGTGTTCCCGTTCCTCATGCTGGTGTTGTTTGGCATTGTCGACGTCAGCTTGCTGCTGTGCGACAAGGCCGTTATTACCAATGCCAGTCGAGAAGCGGCGCGCGCTGGCGTGGTGGTGCGGGTTCCTCAGTTGTCGGCTAGCCAGATCAGCAGTGTTGCACTGAACTACACACAGAACAATCTGGTTACGGGAGGCACGCCGACCACACCTAGCGTGGCGGTAGACCAATCAAGCGGAACGTCTCCAGGCAGTCCATTGACGGTCACTGTGACTTATCGATATCAGGGCCTGGTTCTAGGCTCGGCTTTCAGTTCACTGACTGGGCCCGTCACGCTGCGGGCCGCGACAGTGATGGAGTACGAGTGATGCCAGCCGTATTCCGCCTTGCAGCCGCGTCACGAGATCGGCCATCCAGCCGGGGCAGCGGGCAGGGCGGTTCCGTGGCGCTCTTATTCCTGCTATTTCTCATAGCGCTGCTGAGCTTTGGCGCATTCGCCGTCGACCTTGCACGTGTGAGCTTCGTGCGCAGCGAACTGCAAAACGCGGCAGACGCCGCAGCGCTGGCCGGCGCTTCCGCGCTCATGAACGCTGACAGTAGCGGTCCGAATTGGCCGCAGGCAAGAACAGCAGCGAGCAACGGTGTTGCGATGAACGGCTCAGACGGGCAAACACTGACGACGGCTACCGTTCAGACCGGCTACTGGAATCTGTCAGGCGGTCCAGCAGGGATACAGCCGACGACGATTTCACCAGGTATTGATGACGCGCCCGCTGTTCAAGTGGCTGTGGCGCGCACGGCAAACCAGAATGGTGGCGCTATCGACCTATTGCTTGGCGGCCTGCTCAACTTGCTGAGAACGCCCGGCAGTGCCATGGCCGTGGCGGTAACCGCGCCGCCGGGCACGGTCGGCACGGGCGGGCTGTTTCCCGTGGTGCTTGATCAGTGCATCTTCGACCAGTACTGGAACGCGAAGACCAATCAGCCATTGACCGATCCATCGACAGGTCAACCTTATGAATTTCGGATTACGAACGGTCAGACCTATGGTAGCGCCTGCTCGGCGGGTCAATGGACATCGTTCCTGATTAACGCGAACAACGTGCCGACCATTCGCACGCTGATTGCGGACGGCAATCCGTCTCCGTTGAGCATAGGCGATAACATTTGGATCGAACCAGGCGCGAAAACGACCATTTACCAGTCGGTACCGACGAATATCACGGTAGTCATGCCGGTCGCAACACAGATCGACAGCAAGACGTATGTTCCGATCGTTGCGTTCGCTGCGTTCTATATCGACGCATCGGTTGGAGGTAGCGGCAAGTATATTCAGGGGCATTTCGTCGGCGGTTACAAAATACCGACATCGTCGAGCGGTGTTGGACCGAATTATGGGGCGTATGTTGCGCCACGCCTCGCACAGTGACAAGGCCACCTTTTGCCTGATGGGCGTTAATGTGCAGTCGTCGTCCGGTTGCCGCGCGCACAGCGAAGGCTCAAATTCGTCCAGTGATCTGGTCGGCTAAATCCGGACCAGCCGCGATGCGAGCTTTTTGGAGAATTAATCTTTTGCAGCGACAGCAAGATGGAAAAGCCCTTGGCAGATCACTCGGGGGCATTTCCCAACAGTAGCGCTTGCGCCTCGACGACCACCTCCACCAGTAGATCGGCAAGCAGCCGCACACGTGGTGAGCGTTTGACATCGGGATGCATCACCAGCCATAGCTTTCTTATCGTGGTGCAGACGGGGTCTTGGACCAACGACAATGCATCGTCGTTGGCTGCCAGGAAATGAGGGAGTACCGCGATTCCAAGACCCACACGGGTAGCGTTGAGTAACGCAGTGAGATCGTTGCTCTTGAAGACAAAACGCCGATTGCCGGCAACCTGGCTCAGCCAGCGCTGCTGAGGTACCTGGTCAAGACTGTCGTCGTAACCCAGAAACTCCCACGCATCAGCCGGCCGGCGAGTATAACCATGGGCGGCGTAAAGTCCGTACCCCATGTCCCCAAGCGCACGTGCCGCCAGGCCCGCCGCAGTGGGCCGCGACATTCTGATCGCCAGATCGGCCTCGCCCCGCGCCAGATTGGCATCCCGCGCTTCACCAATAACCTCAAGCTCGATGTTCCGCCACCTGGAGCGCATGGCGGCCAGGCGAGGCACCAGGAAATGGCCAGCCAAGGCAGGCGGGGCCGAAAGTCGGACCGTTCCCTGCAAGGATGAAACGCCGAGTGCTACTCGCGAAAATGCCTGGGCTTCGTCATCAAGTCGGCCGGCCTGGGCGATCAGCGTCTCTCCTTCCGCCGTCAATGACCAGGCTTTGGGCAAGCGGTCGAAGAGCCTGATCCCCAGCGACTGTTCCAGTGCCTCGACGCGCCTTGCCACGGTCGAGTGCTCGACGCCGAGCCGACGAGCCGCGCCCGACAGGCTGCCCGTGCGCGCCAGTTCCAGAAAATAACGGACGTCATCCCATTGGAGGCCACGCTTGTCAACGCCAGCAATGTCTGTGTTTTTTTGCACAGTCGATGTCAAGTTTTTGAGAATTGATGGGTAATTTTGCTAGACGTAAGCTGCGCTTGCAAGCTCATCCATCAGGAGAACACCATGACACAGCGCGAATCATTTCACGCTTCATCAGCAGCGTCCCGGATCGTTATCGGTCAATATGGCGACGCGTCGGCAATGACCACCGTAGACGAACCGTTGCCTCCGCCGGCGGCCGGCGAGATCCGCGTCCGGCACACGGCGATCGGTGTCAACTATGTCGACATCTATCACCGCACCGGCCTTTACCGGCTGCCGTCGCTTCCCGCAGTGCTTGGCGTCGAGGCCGCTGGAGTCGTCGAGGCGCTCGGGCCGGATGTCCACACGGTGCGCCTGGGCCAACGCATTGCCTACGCCGGCTTACCCACCGGCGGCTATGCCAGCGCCCGCAACCTGCCGGCCGACCGGGCCATCGCATTGCCCGACGACGTACCCGACGATGCGGTGGCCAGTCTGCTGTTGCGCGGCATCACCACTCACATGCTGCTGACTTACGTCTATTCGCTGAAGGCCGGCGAAACGGTGCTCGTGCACGCCGCGGCCGGAGGTCTCGGGCTGGTGCTCGTGCAGTGGGCAAAGGCCATGGGCGCTCGCGTCATCGGCACCGTCAGTTCATCGGCCAAGGCGGAGCTGGCCATCGCACACGGATTGGACCACGCCATCAATTACCGCGATCAGGACTTCGTGGCAGGGGTCATGCGGCTGACGGACGGCCAGGGCGTCGATTACGCTATCGACGGCATCGGTGGAAAGACCCTGCTCGATACCCTCGGCTGCGTTCGTCCTTACGGTATGGTCGCCAATGTCGGCCAGGTGGCGGGTGACCCCGGACCGCTCGATCTGTCGCTGCTCGGCCCGGCGCGTTCGGTGGCGCTCTCCCGGCCCGGCGTCTTTCGCTTCATGACGGATCTGGAACGTTACCGCGAAGGTGCGCTGGCTACGATCCGGCAGCTGCAGGCTGGGCTGCGGCCGACGATCGGCGACATCCTCCCGTTGAGCAAAGCGGCGGAGGCACATCGCCGGCTCGAAGCCGGGCAAACTGTCGGTGCCATTCTCCTGCGTCCCTGAGCAAAAACAACGAGGATCATCATGCTGTTTCTCATCCTTCTCGACTATCTGCGCCCGCTGTCCGAAGTGGACGTCTACATGGACGACCATCGCGCCTTTCTGAATCGCCATTACGCGGCGGGGCACTTCCTGCTTTCGGGCCGGAAGGCGCCGCGAACCGGTGGCGTAATTCTCGCCAGAGCCAACGCGCTTGACGAAGTCTCGCAATGGATTGCCGAAGACCCCTTTCATCAGGCCGGGGTCGCCAGCTACCAAATCATTGCCTGGGAACCGACGATGGCCGCTCCGGGCATGCCCGACTTCCGAGTGTAGTGTCGCACTCCATGCCTAAACGGCAGCGCCGCGAACAGTGCCATCAAATCATCCGGGCGAGTTCGCCAAGCAGACGTTTAGCCGTGAGAAAGTGCCGTGCAGACGATACGGTTTCCTGTCTTGAAGTCGGCGACTGATTTGCCGATGCTCGAATGCGCTGACCTCTGCATTCCCGCCAAGCACGACGCGAAAAAAAGCGTTTTACCGATCCGCGAAGCCTCCCTGTCATGCGACGACCCTATGACAGGGAAGCCGACGCGGGCTTTGCGTCTAGTGCGCCAGAAAGTCGATGACCATGCGATTGAACGCGTCCGCGTGCTCCCACTGCACCCAGTGTCCACAACGGTTGAACACATGCAATTGCGCATTCGGCAAGCCGGCCAGCAGTCGCAGGCCGACGTCCATCGGCACGAACCGGTCGTCACGCCCCCAGACGATCAGCGTCGGCGCCGCGACCTCGCCCAATCGTGCGCCATAGTCCGTGAACTGTTTCGGATTCGCGGCAAGACTCTTCACGAAATTGTCGAGGTGGTCGCGATTCGCGAGCATGTTGTCGAGCCGGGCCTGCATCAGATCCTCGGTGATCGAACTCGCGTCGAAGACGAACACGTTCATCATGCGCGTCAGGTTCTCGATGGTCGGCTCCTTGTACAGACCATTGAGCAGTTTGATGCCTTCCGTCGGCATGGCCACGAATTGGCTCGGCCCGCCGGTGCCGCCGCCCATCAGGATCAGCTTGCCGACACGCGCGGGATTCGACAGGGCGAACGCGACGGTACTGTGTCCCCCCATCGAGTTGCCGATAATGTGCACGCGCTCGATGTCGAGCGCATCGAGCACAGCCTTGAGCACGCGTGCGTTCAGTTCGGAGCGCGACCCGGTGTTGACGACCGGATCGCTTTTTCCCCAGCCAGGGCAATCGACCAGCAGCACGCGGTAGCCGGCGTCGACCATCGGCTCGACGTTGCGGTTGAAATTGGCCCAGCCGGTCGCGCCGGGTCCAGAACCATGCAGCATCACGACCGTTTCGGCACCACTGCCGGCATCGTTGTAGTGAATGCGAAATTCCGCGTCCGCGTCGCGGATCGTCACGAAACGGCTCGTGGACGCCTCCGTGAGCGCTATGCCGGCCGATTGCGTTGTCGTCATGATGACTCCCTCTACCAATATTGAATCGTTGAGGATGGCGCGCGTCGCGATGAAACGCGCCACCCTCCCAAAGACTTTCTCAAGCGCTCGGAGATGCTCGACGCCACCCGGTCATCGCCCCGGCTGAGCGACGCCGGCGACCATGCGCGGTGCGAACGTGCTCACCACGCTCAGCGCGGCAACGGCTGCGATCACAATCAACGGAATGCTCGAGGACACCAGCATCGACGCACTTTGCCCCAGCGCGAACAACTGACCGGCGATCAGCGGCCCCAGGATCGAACCGAGACGCCCGACGGCTACTGCCGCCCCCACGCCCGTGCCCCGCACTTCTGTGGCATACGCCTGACCGGCCATCGAATACAGCACCGACTGCCCCCCGACCAGGAACAATCCGCAGAAGAAGGCGCCGCAGGCCATCGTCACCGCACCGTTGGCCCCCGACAACCCGGCCAGTGACAACGCAATGCCGAGGTACATGCCGATCACGGTCAGGCGCGGTGAGCAACGATCCATCACGTTCGCAATGCCGGTCGCCCCGATGCCGCCCCCCACGTTGAACATCATGATGGCCATGCCTGCCTGTGCGCGCGACAGCCCGTTGGCCACGACCATCGACGGCAGCCAGTTCATCAGGAAGTACAGGACGATGAGCGTGCCGAGGTAGCTCGTCCACAGTGCGATCGTCGTGCGCGTGCGGCCCTCCTTCCATAGCGCGTGCGTGATGCTCGGTGTCGCGCCGGGCGCGTCGTGCGGCGCCGTGGTGCCGCCGACGCCGGAGTCACGCGTCACACGCGTGGCGACAAACTGGGCAGACTCACGCAGGTAAAGCCCCAGCAGCGGCACCATCAACATCGGACCGAAGCCGCCGACGTAAAACACGTGACGCCAGCCTTCGTCGCCAGGACTCATGATGCCGATCACGGCAGCGAATGCTGCGCCGAACGGCATGCCGCAATACATGGCGCCGACAGCCGTGCTTCGCTGGCCTTCCGGTGCGGCTTCAGCGCACAGCGCGATCAGATTGGGCATGGCGGCACCGAGACCGAGACCGGTCAGAAAGCGCGCCGTCAGCAGCGATTCGAAATTCCAGGTGTGTGCCGTGGCGAGCGAGAAAATGCCGAACAGGGCGACGGACAACATCAGCACCCGTTTGCGTCCCCAACGGTCGGCCAGACGCCCGCCAAGTGCGGCGCCGGGCAACAAGCCGATGGCACCGGCGCTGAACGCCCATCCCATCTGCGCCACGGAAAGCGCGAACTCCTTGGCGATGCGTGGCGCCGCCACACCCGCCGACTGCAGATCGAGGCCTTCTAGCAGGGCGATGGCCAAACACAGTCCGATAGTCGCGAGGCGACCCTTGGCGGGCGCCGCGCCTTGCGGTGATGATGCTTGCATTGCTTTGTCTCCAGTTGCAGGAAAATCCGCTCTTCTCGGCGGTCAGGTTGAATCTTGGGAGCTACGCGCCTTACCTCTCGATGCCCGACGGCGCAAAGCCTGGGCTTTCTTACGCGAACGTCGCGCGTACGCTGCCCAGACCTTCGATTTCCGTGACGAACGTGCCTGCCTCGGTAACGGGGACCATCGGTCCGAGCGCGCCGGTGAGCACCACGTCCCCCGCGCGCAGCGGCGTGCCGAGTTGCGCCATGCGATCGGCAAGCCAGACCGCGGCATTCAGCGGGTTGCCCAGACAGGCCGCGCCGTTGCCGCGCGAGCGCACTTCGCCGTTGTGCGAAAGCGTCATCGCGCAGGCGGTCAAGTCAATGTCGGCGAGCGTGACCGGCCGGCTGCCCAGCACGAACAGCGCGCTCGACGCGTTGTCGGCCACGGTGTCGACGAAGCGGATATTCCACTGCTCGATGCGGCTGTCGACGACTTCCACGGCCGCGACCGCATAGGCGGTGGCGCGCAGAATGTCGGCGAACGTGTGTTTCTCGCACGTGAGGTCACGCTCGATCACAAGCGCGATCTCGGCTTCAACCTTGGGCTGGATGAGGCTCGCGAGCGGCATCGGCTGCGCGTCGCCGTAGGCCATGCCGGCAAACAGCGCGCCGAAGTCTGGCTGATCCACGCCGAGCTGGCGCTGCACCGCGAGCGATGTCAGGCCGATCTTCCGGCCGACGATGCGCTCGCCCCTGGCGGCGCGCGCGGCGACGTTGCACTGCTGCACTGCATAGGCGCTCGCCATGTCGTCGGGTGCGATCTCGCCGCGAACCGGTGCAATGGGCTGGCGCGTGGCCTCGGCCCGGCGAAGTCGCTCGGCGAGGGTCTGGATCAACGGGGAATTCGACATTGGGGACTCCTTCTATCAGGCGGCCGCGGCCAGCGCCGTTTGCGGCGTGGCGTGCATCGCGGCAAAGCCGGCGATCCATTCGGGAATCGCACGGTAGTAATCGAGGGACGCGCCGTACTCGCCATAAGCGGCGAGCGCCGCGAACGCTGCGACCCACGTACGGATTTCGTGGGCCGATTTGCCGCCTTCGCGTGTGATTGCGTCGTTGCTGATGTCATCGACAGCGCTCAGATGCCCGTCGCAGAGAAGCGTGAGAAACGCGTGGTCCCACTGCGGATTGAGCGGATGCAGATGACTCGTTCCCAACGTGAACGCTTCGGCGGCGGCCACCGTGCGTGCCTGGCGCGCCGCGCGCGACTCGGCGGACGGGTTGCGACCGGCGATCAGACGCTCGGCGACTTCCTCGGTCGCACCGATCAGCTCGGGCACGGGCGGCTCGTGCGAGATACCGCCCGATCCCACCACCAGCACGCGCTTGTCCGTGCGGGCCAGGTGCCGGCCGATGGCATCGCCCAGCAGGCGAGACCGGCGCAGCGTCGCCATCGGCGGCGCGACGGAGTTGATGAACACCGGCACGACCGGGTAGGCATCGAGCCCGCCTGTGAGCACTTCCAACGCATAGGCGCAGCCGTGATCGACCTGCATGCGGTACGACAGCGCGACATCGACCTCCGACGCCAGCACGTGCTCGGCAAGCGCATGCGCGATGTCTGACGGGACCGGCAACTTGCCGGCCAGGCTGTTGAAGTCGCCGATGGCCGTGGCCGCCGCGCCGATGCAGAACGGCGGCATGACGTCGTAGAAGAAGCCGTTGAAGTGATCCGGCGCGAATACGACAACCAGTTCGGGATCAAACGCTCGCACGCGCTCGCGTGCCTGCGCCTGCACCCGCTTCACTTCGGACACGATGTCGTCGGGCGGATCGAAATAGCCATGCAATGGCGTGTGCGAAATGCATTCGAGATGAATCGGCATCACTCAGGCTCCGGCAACTTGCTGCATTACGACGGCGTGGGCGGGGTTCGTTGGCGCACGCAGCGGCGTCACCTGCCGCACCGGATCGTCGCAGAGCGCTACCTTGCCGGCGAGTTCGGTCAGCGCTTCCGACACTTCCTGCGGAGCGCAGACACCCGCAACGAATCGATCGGGGCGCAGCAAGACCACGGATTGCGAACGCGCGCCGAACCAGTCCTTCAATCGATTGAGCGGATCCCCGATCGCGATCACGCCCTCCGGCACATCGTCGGTGTGCGCCATCTGGACATCGGGCTTGGCCAGCACGAAGCGCACGCCCAGCTTCTGGGCAACGGCGCGCGCACGCACCGTCAGGCCGAACGTCGGGTCCGCTCCCCAACCGAGCACGGCGAAGTGATTGCCGATGACGTCGTCGAGGCGCTGAAGCTCGCCGGTCCGTGTGCGGACATTGGGCTGAATGAACAGACGGCCAACCGGCGAACTGGCAAATGGGTCGCGGCCATACACCCGGCGACCGAGCCACGAATCCCGCTTCTCACTCATCAGGCCCAGCAGGCGGCCCGGTGCTGAGTTGCCCGAGCGCTTTAGCAGGCGCGCCAGCCAGCCGCCGCTGGATTTCGAGGGGGGAAGCAGCACCACGCCCGCTTCGTAGCGCGGCATCGGCTTGAACCGCATTTCCACGAAGTAGCGCCTGACCGACGGAAACCAGTTGAAGCTGCGCACGAAGGCGTCCCGGAAGCGCACGCCAAAGCGCGTGGTCGGTGCAAAGATGTCGCCCGCGACCTCGGAGAGGTGGATCATCGAGCGCGCATGCGGCCGGCGCTCGGCGGTGTATGTGTCGAGCAGGCTCGGGAGACTCTGCCCCTTGAGGACCATCGCAAGCTTCCAGCCAAGGTTGTTGGCGTCGCGAATGCCGCTGTTGTAGCCTTGACCTTGCCATACGGGCATGATGTGCGCCGCGTCGCCCGCCAGCAGCACGCGATCCACGCGGAACGTTTCCGCCAGACGCGCGTTGTGCGTGTAGACCCGCTTGCGAATGTAATCGACCCGGTCCGGATGCGCGACCACCTTGCGAATCAGCGCCGCCATGTTCTCTGGCCTGGAGAGTTCCTCTTCCGTCTCGCCCGGCATGACCATGAATTCGAAACGGCGAATGCCGTGCGGCAGGGCCGCCGAAACATACGGGCGCTCGTGATCGCAGTGCAGATAAACGTGAGGCGCGCCCACCGGGTCGTTACGCACGTCGACCACGATCCACTGGTTAGGCTTCGTGCGCCCTTCGAACGGCACCTGAAGCAGGCGACGAATCACACTGTTGCCGCCGTCGGCGCCGACAACGTAATCCGCGCGAATCGTACGGACTTCGCCATCGCTCGTTCGCGTGCTCAGCGTCACCCCCCGAGCATCCTGCGCGAACGCCTCGACGCTGTGCCCGAAGCGCACGTCCACATGGGCGAAGCGCTCTAGCCCCTCGAACAGCACCCGATCGGCGAGCGGTTGAATGAAGGCGTTTCGGCGCGACCAGCCGAATTCGTCGGTGCGCGGCTCGATCGACGCGAAGCAGTGACCATCGCTCGTGAGAAACCGCATCCAGTGGTCGGGGGTCGTGTGCGGAAGCAGGGCATCGGCAAGGCCGACGGCCTGGAACACACGCAAGGCCTCGTCGTCCAGACCGATGGCGCGCGGATAATCGATGAGTTGATCCAGCTTTTCCAGGATCGTGACGCGCACGCCTTGCAAGCCAAGGATATTCGCGATCATCAACCCAACCGGGCCGGCCCCGACGATGGCCACGTCCGTCGTGATCTCGGCAGTGGTGTCAGCCACGGCACTGGCGGCTTTGTCGAATGTACTCATGTGTCTCGCTCCTTTTTTGAGCGCGAGCGCGCCCCGCACGCCGGTCTAGCGCGTTCGAATGGCGTGCTGCGTTCGTTGATTCCGTCGCGGCTCGTGTTGTCCGCTAATCGTTGGGCCGGGGTCGGTCGTCGAGCGAGGCGTCTTCGACGACACTCGCTCACACCGAAAAGAAGGTGTCTCCGCTAGCGCTCTGATTTTTCGATGAGTCTAGGCAGGTCGCGAAAAGCGCTCAACAATTTCGCCGAAATGTGCATAGAATGCACATCATTGATTTTAAATACGATTTCATGAGCAAATATCCGAACGTGCGCGGTTTGTCGCGCGGCCTGCTGGTATTGCGGGCGCTCAACGCGATGGCGCGGGGACGCGCGACGCCGCAGCAGTTGAGCGAAGCGACGGGACTTCACCGCACCACCGTGCGCAGACTGTTGGAGACATTGCAGGAAGACGGATTCGTGCGACGCAGCACCTCCGACGACACCTTTCGTCTGGCGCTCGCGGTGCGCTCGCTCAGTGAGGGTTTCACGGACGACGAACGCGTAGCGACCATCGCACCGCCGATCATGGGGAAGTTGATGCAACGTGTGGTGTGGCCCTCCGATTTGACCACCCCCGACGGCGACGCCATGATCATCCGCGAGACGACGCATCGTTTCAGCCCGTTGTCGTTCCACCGCGCCATGGTTGGGCGGCGCCTGCCGATGCTGTTCACGGCTGCCGGACGGGCGTACTTCGGCATGTGCCCGGAGGCGGAGCGCGAGGACATTCTCGATTTGCTGCGTACGGGCGCGGGCGGGGAGTTGCAGCAGCGGTTCGCCTGCGACGACGCGTTCATCCGCAATCTCGTGCGCCAGACACGCGAGAATGGCTTCGGTTCGAATCATGGCGACTGGCTCGACCAGCGCAAGATCGGCGCGGTCGCGGTCGCCATTGCGTCGGAGGGCCGTGTGCTGGCGAGTCTTAACGTGATCTATCTCGATCAGGCCGTGAGCGCGGCCGAGGCCGTGCGGCGGTTCGTGCCGCCGCTTCAGGAGGCAGCGGCGCAGATGGCGGCAGCCGTGGCGCCGTCCGCCCCGGTGCATGCGGCGTCCGCTGACGATTAAGCGCCGCTGCTCGCCGTGACGGCCTGGGTCTGGACGTCGAGCAATACACCCCCGCCCGGCGCAGGGCCCGTCCGGTTAGCCTGTGTTGGCTCCACCGGTTCGATTCACCTCAGCGGAACAGCCAACCGGCGACAGCCTTGGTGTAGCGCGGCATGACCACGTAGACCATCAGCAACACGATCACCGCGGTAGCGCCCATCCGGGCGACGATCGACTCGCCGGGGAAGGGCCACAGGGCGAATACCGGCCCGAGTATCCAAGGCACCAGGACCGACAAGGGAAAGATCGCCGACCACGTCACCAGCCACTGCTTCCATGGCGTGGCGGGCTTGTGAGCAGGAGGCTCGAACCAGAACTCGAGTCCCGTGCGGATCTGATAGCGATCGCCTTTCGGCAAAAAGGGCTGCATGCGCTTCAGGAAATCGCGACGTTCGGCAGACTCCATCCAGCGCGTGAGGTTTTCGAAACCATCAAAGCGAATGATCACTACATAGGTATGCTGCTTACCGAGCGGCCGGATCACATCGGTGGAAAGATAGCCCTCGAAGCGCTCACAAGCCTTTCGGATATCGGCGAGCCATTGCTCGTAGCGATGCGTCGCTTCTGGAATGATCTCGTGGGTAATGATGCTCGTGACGATGTCGTTGGGCTCGCCGGTCATGATGGACAACGCGCAGGGCGTGATGGGGAGAACGCGATCATCAGATCACATTCCGGCGCGCTCACCAATAGTACAAAGGTGTGCCGCGCCGGCTCGCCGCCAAGCACCCCGCCAAGCACCCCGCCAATTGGGGTGCCGAACAACCTGTTGGCTTCGTCGGCTCGCGCAAACACCGGCAGCGACCCTCGCACGAGGTGGACCACCAGTTCGTGCCCGGCGCGCGTGCGATAGACATACATATCGGCAGCCGTGAATCGCCGGTTGACGCTCAATCGGGGGAGGGCGCATTCTAACGAGTCGTCCGAGACGCGCGGCCCGGGCGGTTAATACCAAGTGACGATGGCGGCGCCGGCACGGAGCCATTAGTCTGCTTTGTGATCGGCCGTCAGGCGTTGAGGTACAACACCAGACGCCCGCCAGCACCGTCGACACTTCCGTCGCAGATGGCCCGCAGTACCGAGACACTTGGTGCGGCCGCCGCTGTGGCGGCCTTTGATGCAAATGCAGCCCACACTGGTTTCAATTCGAAGTTGCTCTCGCCAGTCCGCCCTTCCTTCCTCGGAGCTCAGACGATGAATACGATCACCACCCAAGACGGCACGCAAATCTTCTACAAGGACTGGGGCAGCGGCAAGCCCGTGGTCTTCTCGCACGGCTGGCCGCTTAACGCCGACGCCTGGGACGCGCAGATGCTCTTCCTGGTGCAGCACGGCTGTCGTGTCATCGCGCACGACCGCCGGGGCCATGGGCGTTCCAGCCAGTCGGCGCATGGCAACGATATGGATACCTACGCAGACGACTTGGCGTCGCTGCTGGACTCGCTCGACATTCAGGGCGCTACGCTGGTCGGTCACTCGACGGGCGGCGGAGAAGTCGCGCACTACATTGGCCGCCACGGCACCCAGCGCGTTGCGCGCGCGGTATTGATCGGCGCGGTGCCGCCGATCATGGCCAAGTCCGCAGCCTATCCGAACGGCTTGCCGCTTGAGGTGTTCGACAACATCCGCAAGAGCGTGGCAGACAATCGCTCGCAGTTCTACAAGGACCTGGCAGTGCCGTTCTTCGGTTTCAACCGTCCGGATGCCAAAGTTTCGCAGGGCACCGTCGACGCGTTCTGGGCGCAGGGCATGACCGGCAGCATTCTGGGCCAGTATCTGTGCGTCAAGGAATTCTCGGAAGTCGACTACACGGAAGATCTGAAGAAAATGACGATCCCGACGCTGATCCTGCACGGCGACGACGACCAGATCGTCCCGATCGGCAATGCCGCCGAGCTGTCGGTCAAGATCGCCCCCAACGCCAAGCTCAAGGTGTACAAGGGGGCTTCCCACGGTATGTGCGTGATCAACGCCGATCAGGTCAACGCCGACCTGCTGGCCTTCATCAACCCGTGAGCATGCTGAACGTTTTCATCAGCATGTGATAACCGAGGTGCTCCATGACTCCCCTCCCGTCGTCGCCGGATGTTTCATCTGCGGTCGCTCGCAAGACGCGTTCGCTACCAAGCTGGATCTACTGGCTCGCGCTGTTGCTATTGTGTAGCGCTTACTTGCAAGGCGGCATCGACAAGGCGATGGATTTCCCGGGCGCCATCGCCGAGATGCGGCACTTCGGCTTGTCGCCAGCCGCGCCGATGGCACTGGCCGTTATCGTGCTTGAAATCGGCGCGTCACTGTTGATCCTGACGGGCCGGTGGCGGTGGTTGGGGGCGTTGGCGTTGGCCGGCTTTACGCTGGCGGCGTCGTGTCTCGCCAACCGGTTCTGGGCCGCGCCTCCCGAGGCGCGGCTGATGCTTGCCAACGGCTTTTTCGAGCATCTCGGACTGGTGGGCGGATTCGTCGCCGTCGCTTGGTATGACCTGAGCGCAAACGTTTGCCGACGCTCGTGATGACACGCTCTCGCTCGTCTCGCTTGACGTGAGGCGTCTCGTCGGAGGGGCATGTAGGGTGATCCCGGTATGCGCGCCTCCACCAAAGCCACCGACTTTCGGGGGGCCAAGCAAGGCGAACGCCGTATCCTGATGCCGTCCATGCGGTCGTTACGAGGTGGCCTCGCCGACGCGATGCGTCCTACGAGCGCCGGCAAGCCCGCTTATCGGCCACCGCCGCCTGCACCACCCGCGCCGCCTGCACCCCCTGCGCCGCCACCTACCCCACCGCCCATGCCACCGCCCATACCGCCGCCCATACCGCCGCCCATACCACCTCGGCCGCCGGTACCGCTACCGCGCGCCGGAGGCATATCCGGCAACGTCACGCCGCGCTCGCGCGCGCGCTCCTGCATCTGGCGGTGGTGTTCCAGTCTCAGGGCTTCGCGCTCGCGCACCGTCTTGGCGGCGCGCATCTTGGCGCGATACTCGTTACGCTCGCTCGGCGTCATCAACTGGCTGCCGTAGATGGTGTCTCGCGACTGCGTTTGTGTCCGGTCTCGGGTTCTGTCTTGAAGCAGGTCTTTGTCTTTCAGACGGTCTCTGTCCTGAAGCTGATCCTTGTCTTGCAGACGATCCTTGTCCCGCAACTGGTCTTTTGTCTGGTCCTGAGCTACGGCGACTCCCACGGTTCCGCCCAGTAGCAGGGCGAGGGTTGAGGACAAGGCCAACGAGGCAATCAGTTTGCGCGATTTCATGGTGTTCTCCAATCGTTGTATGCAGGGCAATTCCCGCGGGGTTACGAAACTACTCATGCGATGGCGACGAGCGACGGCCTTCCAACCACGTCTGACGCTTCCGAACGTGATAGCCGCTCACCCCTCTGCGCTTGCGCGACGGCCGCAATGGCATGCGCGCAAAGCGATTCGACGCCCATTTTTTCGTCGGCCAGACGTGGCATGTTTACTTCCTCGGCGCGGGCGTGGCGGCGAGCGCCATTCGTTGTTGCTCTGCAATCTGGGCAATCTGGTCCGCCTGTGCGTCGTTCATTCTGGCGCACAGAAGGAATCCGATTTTCATGACGGCTCCGGCGGTGACTGGTGCCTTGGCCACCAGGCCCAGCAACGTGCCGGCCAGTTCCGGATTCGGTGCGGGCTTGATCAGTTCGTTTTGCAGGTTACCCATCAAATATGGCGCGGCGATCTTGCCGCTGGCGGCCAGCGCCGGATCGACCTCGCCGCGCGCCGTGTTCAAGCGCAACAGATTGCTGCCACTGAATTGCTGCGCGGCTGTCATACCCAGCGACACGCCTTGGCAGCGCGGTGAACTGTCGAGCGAATTGCGCACGTTGACCGCCGGCCCCCCCCCGGGGCCCGGTATGAAGTCGGACGTGTCCCCGGTCGTCGGGGCGGTTGTCTCGGTTCCCGAGTCGGGCGGCGTCAATGGATCATCCGGGTTGGACCACCCGCCCCAGTAACGCAGGCGCGTGCGGCCCACGTCCTCCAGGCGGGTTGCTCCACTGCCGTAGCGGCCGACCCCCTCGGGCACCTGCCCATTGCCACGTATGCCGCTGCCGCCGCCGAAGCGCTCAGCACCCGGCGAGGGATGAGACGTGGCGCCCTGGTGTTGGCCGCTTTCGTGACCCTCGTGTCCGAAGCGCGTGCCGTGGCCTTTTTCCACCATCCCCCCGGTTTCCCCGCCTGCATCATGTCCGCCACCGTCACTGCCACCGCCACGCCCACCGCCGCCGCTATGGCCACTGGCACCGCTGCCACCGTTATGTCCACTGGCACCGCCGCCGCTGTCGTGCCCACCGCTGCTGCCGCCACTGTCGTGGCCGCCACCTCCGCCCGCGTCTTGCGCATTGGCGACCCCGATCACAACAGAGCCGATTGGCGTGCCAATGCGCCCCGGCGCGATCAGCGACGTGCCGATGGCCGCCATGGCAAGCACCGCGACTCGGACCTTAAGTTTCATGATGGCGCCCATATCTCGTGGCTCGAACGTTCTACGGCGAGTGACGTGATCAACTGCGCGCGGCGGCGATCAGCCATGCGCTTCCGCAATCGCTGCGCGCACGGCTTCTGCAATGGCACCAAGTTCGGCATCCGACACACCGGCGGGTAGCGTCAGCGTCATGATCTTGTTGATGGCGTCGACGGTTGCAGTACTGACCGGCAATGTCTTGTCGGAAGCCGTGCCAATGAACACCGCAGCAAGAAGGAGCGCCCGGGTCGCCGATGTGCTCGCGTCGTAAGTTCCCGAACTGCTGACGATCTGACCGGTGGTCAGCAGATTTTTATAGAGCGCCAGGTTTTGTAGTGGCGAATCGACCATGACAACCGACGTATCGGTGAACGTCTGCTTGACTAACGTTTGCAGCGCCGCGACTTTCTGATCCATGGTGAGCGCGGTGTTGTCTGCGATCGCCAGAACCTGGTTATAGAACGCCGGTTGCATGCTGGAGAGCGCATCGGCCAGCGAACGGTCCAGCACATGAGACGGCGCGCGGGCTACGTTCAGGCGACCCAGTTCAAGATCCGAAGGAATGCCTTCCTGCGCCCAAGCCGGTTTGCCTCCTTGAGTGCCCGGGGCGGGCTTGGAGCCACCGCCGCCGTACTTCGGCCCTTTCGCATCACTGTCGGCGCTCGGGCCGCCTTGGCCGGAACCGCTTGAACCCGCATCGGATGACGCGCCGCGCTTGCCTTTGTTGCCGCGCTCCGCGCTTGGCCCGCCCGCGCCTTTCGGCGTGCCGCTTTGCGCATGCGCGGATGAGATCGGCGCTAGTGAAGCCAGCCAATTCGGCGCGGTGCTGCTGATACTCATGGCCATGCCGAGCGACGCTGCGGTGGCAATGGCGATTCTGGTCATCGATAGGGGTTGGGTGGACATGACATTCCTCTCGTCGCATGGATATGGAAGTAAGCTGATTAACGTGATCCGGCCTGAACGCACTCAAGTCGACCTGTATTGTTCGATTACATTTTTGCAGCTTGCGCGCTGCGAATATTGATGCGCATCAAGGGCATTGCATGCAGCCGGGCTGAGCGGATGGCGTTTGTCTGCGGCATCCCGAGGTCCGATGTGCAGCGTCGCATCCATGCGGTAGCGCGCCGGCAGATTCATTGCCGGCGACGCATATCGGGTGGGGGAGGGTCAGTGCGAAAAGGGGATGACCACGCGGGCCATCACCGTGTACTGATTGAAATTCTCGGTCGGGACGCTTGAATTGAGTCGTCGTGCGGTAACGCTCAGGTCGAGCAATAGATTCCGATGGAAGCGGTAGCTCATCCCTAACGTGGCGCCGTAGTAGTCGTCGCTGCGGGGAATGCCTTTATAAGCGACGTGGGACAGCGAGCCGGTGCCCCTGACGGTCAGCTTTTCCGTCAAGCGTTGCTCGACACCGAGCGATGCGTAAGTGTTCAAGTAGCTCGACGACACTAGCAACACGCTGGGCGACGGTGTTGACGTGACGGTGGTTTCCTCGACCGTTCGATCGAGATAGGCCGACACAGTGGTGCGATCGGTCGGTACCCATTGCAGCGCGGCGCCTACCACGGGCGCCGTGACGTCGGCGAATCGCGGATCTCGATAATCCTGTCGCAGCCATCCGGCGAATGCATCGAGCTTCAATACGCGAGGAATGTTCCATCGGACGCCGGCCAGATAGCGCATCCCGGTCGAGTCGCGCTCATAGCCGAGATCGTCGACCGTGCTGTTGTAGTACCGGTTATCGAAGGCGATCTGAATGTAGGGCTCGATGCGCGGCGTGACCTCGTATCCGACGCGCACGCCGCCGGTGTACTGCCAGCGGTCGCGGTCGCTGTTGTTGATGATGTTGACGGCGCCGCTGCTGGTGAGGAAGTTGACGTTGTTATAAGTGAGCTGCTGTGCCGTACCGGCCACACGCACCGAGACCCGCCCGAACTGATGAAACACACCGCCATACAGGCGCAATTGATGGTATTGGGTGGGCGTCAAACCGTTACGCGCCGAGGGCGACTCGCGGTCTTCGTGCTCTTGTGAGAAATGCACGCCACCGTAGACGTTGGTATTCGCGCTGAAGTCGTAGCGGCCTTCAGTGCTTAAATGGAAATCATTCGAATTTTCCGACGTGTAGGTCGAGTAGCGCGTACTGTCGACGGACGCGTGAAAATCCAGTTCATGCTTGGCCCAGTTCGATTCGGCCCGGATCGCCGGAGAGAAGATCCAGGCCCGGTCGCTCAGGCGAGTGTCGTTCGGCGAAAAGTAGACATTACTGTCATACATCCACGAGGTGGCGAGCTCTGGATAGATCAGGAACGATCCGAGCGAGAACGGTGCGCCAGTGGCACTCGCCGGGCTGGCCGGTGTGGGAATGCGATCCGGTGCCTTGCCCGGAACAGCGTTGTCGCTGGGGGCTTGCGGTGGCAGGCTGGGCACCTGAGCCGTGGGCGATGGCGGCTCGGCGGTGGGCGATTGCGCCAATTTGTCCTGGGCAAGCACCGGGGATGACCACACCAGAGCCGTGGCAATCAGAGACAGCAGATTGCCGTGCCGCAAGCGCAGCCGCGTCGGCACCTCGGCTCGCCGCACGACATCGCCGTGCCTTGATGGCCTGCCGGCCCTTGTTCTTGCTCGGCCAAATTGCATGTTCGCCTCTCTGAAGCCATGTTATGGTCATGTGCGCCATCCAGCATGCGCATGTCGAATTCGACGCTTGATTGAGCATAACCATGGCTCTGGCGAGGGACTTTGACATTATTCAAATAGTTTTGACATATTCATGCGTGTTGCGTAGTGGCCTCAATGGTCGTTCTCCGCTGGACTCTTGGTGTCCCTGCGCTGATGCATACGCATACGTGTTGGAGGGCCTCCTGCAGAGCGGGGCCCCATCAACGGCATTCATTGTGCCGTCTGCCGCAGCGGCTTCGTGGCCCGCCTGACCCACATCCGGTCAAGCGCCCAGACCGCGAGCATCGTCGCGCCCATCAGCGGAAACACGACGCCCAACGCGACCAGGGACACGATCCAGCCACGCATGGGAACGCGCGTCGGCATTCGCGCGGGCGCGCCCAGCGAGCGAGACGGGCGGCGTATCCACCACATCGCGGCGCCTGTGGCCGCCATGGCGAAGAGCCCCATCGACATCAGCGCGCATAGCCATTGATTTGCGGCGCCGAAGTATCGGCCCATGTGCAGCGACGTGCCATACGAGATCGCCTGCGCGACGCCACCATAGGCGTCGTAATCGATGTCGCGCAGCACCGTACCGCTGTACTGGTCGATGTGCAGGGTGCGTTCGTCGCGCGGATCAGGTGGGAAGTAAGAAATGGTGTAGACGCCATCGGCGCGCGACGGAACGACCAGGCTGTATCCGGTGCTCACGCCCTTGCTTGCCGCAATTTCCATCACGCGGTCGATGGGCAGCGCACCCTGAGCGTCAAGTTGAGCGATCGTCAGCCCCTTCGTGCCGCCACCGCCACCGTGCGCGGCATGTTCGTCGGCGGCGCTTGCGCCGCCGGCTTGAGACGAGGCCCTCATGCCTTTCATTTCGGCCCGCTCTGGATCGCCGTGATCGCCGTGCATGTCGCTCATCTCGTGCGCTGGCACCTTCGAATTGGGCACCGTCGTGTCGCCCACGGCCCACGGCATTTGAGCGATCGGTAGATCATCCATCTTTGTCGGCATGCGCGAGCGTACCGGCGCTTCTCCCCACGCGCCGGCAGGATAGCCCATGCCCGCTTGCGTCGCGATCGCCTTGAACTGCTTGCCCCACGAGCCCGACCAAGGCAACCCGGTGAGCACGAATGCCAGTCCGCCAGCCGCGAGCCAAAGGCCCGCGACGCCATGCAGATTGCGCAGCAGAGGCCGGCCACGCAACTGAAGCCGCGGTTTGAGCGCACCCGCCCATGTCGCGTTGCCGCGCGGCCACCACAGCGCCACGCCGGTCACCAGCATGACCAGTGTCCAGCACCCGGCCAGCTCCATGAGCAGTTCCCCGGGTTTGCCTAACATCATCGCGCGATGCAACTGGCGCACCTGCTTCATCAGCCGATGCTCGACGCTGAGCGTGCCCAGCACCTCGCCAGAATACGGGTTGACGTACACACTCTCGCGCTCGCCGTCGGGTAGGCGGAAAATGAATTCCGCGCTTCGTGCCGGGTCGCGATTCACCTCGACCGAACTGATCGTGGCGCCCCGCGGCAGCGATGCCGCGGCACGGTTCATCAGCGCTTGCTCTGTCATACGAGGTGCCTGCGACGCGGCAACGACCATACGGTCGTGATACAGCCACGGTTCAATCTGTGGTTGAAAGACGTAGATCGTCCCAGTGACGGCCAACACCATGAGCCAGGGCATGACGAACAGCCCGGCATAGAAGTGCCAGCGCCACAGCGTGCGATAGCGGCCGGCGGCCTGATTGGGCGGCACGTCGCGCATCGGCGTGAAAGGTATCCCCATGATTCGTGATCTCCTTGGCCTGCGATTCAGATGGCGAACTTGCCTTCGATGAAGAAAGTGCGGCCAGCGTAGGGGTGATAGACGAAGTAGCGCGTGTCGAACAGGTTATCCACGCCGATACCGATCTGCGTGCGCGCAGTCGGCTTGTAGGTGAACTTCGCATCGACGACGGTGTAGGTGCTCGTGCCGCCGAACGTGTTCGGATTGTTGTCGGTATTGGTCAGCGTGTTGTACTGACGGCCCGAGTAACGAATCGCGCCGGTCACTGCCGTCTTCGCATTGAAGCGGTAGGTCGCCACCAGATTCGCGCGCCACAGCGGAATCCGATAGAAATACTTGCCGACGGAAGCCGGATTATTCGTGTTCGCCATGATCTTTGACTGCGTGTACGTCAGGCCGGCTGCGATGTCGAGGCCTTGAAAGAGGACGTCCTGACCGTCGAAAGCCGCATCGATACCACGCGAGCGAACCTTGTCGATGTTCTGGAAGTTCGTGACGTTGGGGAACACGGTCGTATTTGTCTGACTGAAGATTGTGTTTTTCACGTCGTCCTGGAACAGCGAAACGCGCACCTTGCCGACCTCTAGTTGCCACTCGGCGCTCAACTCCTTCGCGAGATCGTCTTCTGGGCGCAGTCCCGGGTTGTTGTTGACGATGTTCGTGCCGGTGATCGAGCCCTGGAAGAGCTCGGAGACGGTCGGGAACCGGTAGGCGCGTGCGATGGATGCGCGCAGCGTCAGGTCTTGCGTCGCCGCGAACGCTAGCGACAGCTTCGGCGAAAAGTGGCTGTCGGCCGATCGCGCATACGGCAGCGTCACGCCGCCGAGTGTGCGTGCGCCCGAATAGGCGCGCCAATCTTCGTAACGCAGGCCGGTTGTGAGTTTCCAGCGCGGCAGGAACTGCCATGCATCCTGGGCGTACAGTGCTTGCGTGAGCGTATTGCCGCCGAACGCATTGGCGAGCGACGTATCGCTTCCGTTCACCCACGCCGCCGTATTGAACGTGCGGTTATCGAGGAAATACGTGTCGAAGTGATAACCGAACGCCAGCCAATGCGCGCCCGCCCCGACCTGGGCGGGCGTATAGGTGCTGCGCAGGTCAATCGACTTCCAGCCCGTACCGTCGCCATACGTTACCGTCCCCGGTCCGTTGCCGGGCGCTCCGGTGCTGGCCGTGCGGGCCTCGCTTTGCGAAATATCGAAGTACGACGCGATGGCTTCCCAATTCCAGCCGGATTTGTGGCGTGTCTTGAGCGACAGGCCGTAAAGCAGGTTCTCGCTCACGCCCTGGCTTGGCGCAAATGCCGATGCCGGAATGACATATTGGTAGCCATTGATGTTGACCGTCCCCGAATACACCGGATTGCCGTTCGCGTCGCGCAGGAACGTGCTCGTCTGACTGTTGTAGTTCTGATGCCAGTAGCCAAAGCTGAAGCCGCCTTGCAGCGTCGGCGTGAAATCGTAGGTGGCCTTGAGCTTGAGCTGGTCTTGCGTCACACGCTCGATGCCTTCTCCGTTCACTCCCATCACCACACCCGGCACGCCGCTCTGGTCGCGATAGGAATACGCGCCGCTCACGACCTTGGCGCTTGCCGTGGCAGGCGTGGTCGATTGGGACGCCGTGTAGAACTGGAGCGGTTGTCCCGTGTTCTCCATGTGGTCGACGCCCACCAGCAGCGACAGATTGCCGAACTTGTCGCCAACGCTCGCACTCACGTTGCTGCCGTTGAAGCTTCGGTTCACTCCGAACAGGTCAAAGTGCTGGGTGAATCCCTGAACCTTCGCGTCGGTCACGAACTGCTCCGGCATGCGGGTCGTGATGAGCACTGTCGCGCCGATGGCATTGCCCGGATAGAGCGCCGAGAACGGCCCGTAAATGACATCGACTTGATCGATCTCCTCCGGAAACACCATCGACCAACGTGGCGCGAATGTCCAGGTGTTGCCAAGGAAGTTGCTCAGCAGCAGACCGTCGGCGTAGACAAGGCCGCGAGCCGTTTGCGAGTTGCTCGTCCCACGCACGGCGATGGTGGAATTCAGATCGCCGATGAAACGGCGTCGAACGGCCATGCCGGGGGCATATCGCAAGGCGTCTTCGGTCGTCTCGACGTTCTGGTACTGCAGTTGGTCCGCGGTGACCGTGGCGCTCGAGGCGGGCAAGTTCGGATCGAGCACGTGCTTGGGCGTGCGCTCGGCGGAGACGGCGACGGACGTCGGCGCGAGTTCGACGGCGGACGGTTGAGTGGTGTCGTCGGCGTACGCGACGGCCGGCAACACGGCGGCCAGCGCGAGCGCCAGCGGCGTCTTGCGCGCAAAGGGGGAGAGCATGGATTTTCCTGACTGCGATGAGCGAATGACGACCGGCAGGCCAATGCAGTGCAATGGCTTGCTGGGCACGAAAAGGCGTCAATCAGGAACGGTGCGGCGGGGCCCGGGCGGGCGGAATGTAGACGAGCGGACGGAGTTGCGGCGAGACGGTCGACGTCGGACCGGCCCGGGCGATCCAGACAAATGACACCGCACTGGCGTGCGGCGGCATGACCAGCGGCGGATGGTTCGCAAGTAACGAGCAATAGCCGCAGGCGTCACCGTTCCCGCCATGATCGGCGGCCGGTGCGTGGCGCATGTCCGCGTGCGAATCGTCGTGCGCGATGGTTGGCACGGCCGACGGCGTCAATCCGTCTGCGGTACAGAAGGTTGCGTCGATCTGCGAAACGCTCGTGCGATGCGCGGCCAGCCACTGGCTCACGATCGGTGCGCAAAGCGCCAGGCACATGGCGGTCAAGCCAAGCCATGCGCTGAAACGTTTGCGTGAGCGAGTGAGCATCGTTGTGAAAGGCCGATTTTCGGTCCGCCGGGATGGCCGAATCTGGAATTCGCCCGGATCGTATCACGAATGCGTCGCATTCGCTAAGCGGCGCGGGTATCCAACATGAAGCGCGTTGGCTTTTGCGCAGGCGGGTTGCGCCAAGTAGAGATCGAGAGCGGGGGGGGGAGGGCGTCGAACGCCCGGTCGCGAAAAGCGAGGCGGGCGCGGCACGCTATCGGTAAGCGGTTCGTGCCTAGATCCCGAGGACGTTGGCGCCAATGCAGGGATCGATGGCGCGTTCGAGGCGCTTCTGATGCACGTTCAGTGTGATTTCCATCGAGCCGGTTCCAACCTCGAGATCCAGCAAATGCCCGCCGTAGGCACTGAAAGTGCTATCGCCTGCAATGCCGTGAATGTGGATCGATGGCTTACCTTCCTTCCATGCGACCGACCCGACGATGCTTGCCATCTCCACGTTGCGAAACGTCTTGGAATCGAAGTCCTTCTTGGCCGCGTTCCAGGACCCGAACGTGGCGTGTCCGAAGCCGATGGCTGCGACGCTGGCCGCCGGAATGTTCTCCGCGATGGCGAACTTCGTCAACTGCTCGAACACATTGTCGCCCATGCGCAAAACCATGAAATAGCCGGTCGGGGTCTTGATGTACCTGCGCTGCACGTCGGGACCGCCGGCCGTGATGACCTCCGCCTCGCATTCGGCCGGCGATTTGGCTTGTGCTAGCGCCCCCGTCGGCATGATCGACGTGGCGATGGCGCCAACCGAGAGGAAGGCCACGTTCTTGAAGAAGTGCCGGCGCAGATGGGTCTCGTCCATGGTGTGTCTCCGTTTGATGTTGTGGCCGACTGGCAAATCGGCTGGCTCGGAGTGTAGTCAACGCATGTCGGCCTGAATACTGAGAGTTGAGACTGGCGTTATAACCGACGCTCATGTTTCAGGCACGCCGCCCCCGATTAAGTCGGCGCGGCTGCGGCCACGTCTGATGCTGGGTTCAGGAGCTTCTCGATCAGCAGCTTCGCGCCTGGTGAGGCAGGTGCGCCCTTGCGCGTCACTAATTCATAGGGTTCGCTTCGTGACGACAAGGTCAAGGGAAGAATGCGGGTAATGCCGTGTCGAGTGAAGAATTGTGCAACGTCGATAGAGACGAGTGCGACGAAAGATGGGTTGCCTTGCAGCAGTGAAAGTGTGGCGAACGCCGACGTGGTCTCCAGAAGATTCGACGGGAATCGGATTTCAGATTCCCGGAACTCGCGCTCAAGCAGCATTCGCATTGGCATATTGGCGCGGTACACCACCCATCGGTAATCAGCGAGCTCCCTCAGGGTGATTCGCTCAGGCGTGTGAAGCGGATGATTCACATTGGCGATGACGGCCAACGTTTCCTCCTGCAACTTGACGCTGTCATACAGCGATGGGGTCTGACTGATCGTCGTTCTACACACAGCGAGATCGAGTCGGCCCGTATCGATCAGGTTCAGCAGCGCTGCGCTCGTGTCCTCCACAATCTCGACCGACATCTCCGAGTGCTGCGCAATCAATGCCGATACCGCTTCCGTAACCCGTGGAACCGCTCCCATGATGACGCCGACCGATACCCGTCCACCGTGCCCGCGCATGATGCCGACGATTTCCTCGCGTAGATGGGCGAGGTCGGTATGGATCAATCGCGCGTAACGAATCACGCAGTGCCCGATTTCATTGGGCTCGAGCCCTCGATTGGTGCGATTGAACAGCGCCGTGCCAAACGTCGTTTCGATTTCCTGCAGTGCCTTGCTTGCCCCAGGCTGTGTAAGCGAGACCTGTTTGGCGGCGCTCTGTAACGAGCCGTGGTCCGCCAGGGCAATGAGCAGACGCAACTGCTTCAGGTGCAGCCGAGAGATGATCGAGTTGAGCGGTGGAGCCATTCTTGAATGAGGAAAAGTTATATCAGTATCAAATCCTCTCAGTTTCGGAGGAAAGGAGTGATGCCTATACTGCCTCATGAACACCCGGTTGGCAAAGGATTGGCCGTAACGTAAACCCGAGCGGATTCCGGGGTCAGGTGATTGTGAAACATGTCTAATATAACTTCAGGGCAAGTCAATGTCGCTCATTAACTACGTCACCCAGATTCAGTTCGAGTTCGGTGCCATTCGTTTGCTGCGGAGTGAGTGCGAGCGGGTCGGCGTGCGCCGGCCGATGATCGTGACCGACAAGGGCATTCGCGTTGCTGGCATCATCGATCAGGTACTTGGGGCCCTGGCAAGCGATGACGAAGTGCCTATGTACGATGGCACTCCCCCCAATCCGAACGAACGTGCCGTGCGCGAGGCGGTGGCAGTGTTTGTCGAGAACGATTGCGACGGTGTCATTGCCGTAGGAGGGGGATCGTCGATCGATTTGGCGAAAGGGGTAGCCGTCTGTGCCACACATGAAGGTCCCTTGCAAAGCTTTGCCGTGATCGAGGGAGGGGCGACGCGGATCACGTCGGCTACTGCACCCGTCATCGCGATTCCGACCACCGCAGGTACCGGCAGTGAAGTTGGCCGGGGCGCTATCCTCATTCTCGATGACGGCCGAAAGGTCGGCGTCATCTCGCCTTTTGTTGTGCCGCGCGCTGCCATCTGTGACCCGGATTTGACGATGGGACTTCCTGCCGCATTGACCGCAGCCACCGGTATGGACGCCATCGCACATTGCGTGGAAACGTTCATGTCGCCAGCATTCAATCCAGCCGCCGATGGCATCGCGCTCGACGGACTGTGGCGTGCATGGAGGCACATCGAGCGCGCCACATCACACCCGGACGACAAAATTGCGCGCATGAACATGATGAGCGCCTCGATGGAGGGCGCACTTGCCTTTCAGAAGGGGCTGGGGTGTGTGCACAGCCTGAGCCATTCGCTGGGTGGCATCAACCCGCGATTGCACCATGGCACGTTGAACGCGATTTTCCTGCCGGCGGTGATCGACTTCAACCGCAGTGCGCCAACCGTTGAGCAAGAGGGAAAGCTGGATCGGCTCGCGCAGGCGATGGGGCTGGCCGACACGTCAAGTGTCGGTACATCGATCCGTGAGATGACGCGCCGGCTCGGTTTGCCAACGACGCTCTCCGATATTGGCGTCACGCGCGACATGTTTGCCGCGATCGTACAGGGCGCCTTGAAAGACCACAGCCACAAGACGAATCCGCGCGTCGCGTCGGAGCGCGATTACGAGCATCTCCTGGAAGCTTCGTTCTAGCCAACACAGGGGAATTTCGGGCGGCGGGGTGTGAAACGGCGAATTGCACGTCCTCATCGCACCTGTACCGCAATACGTTTGCAACTCGTAGAGGAAAGCATGGGTGACAAAGTAAGTGTTGAGCGAGACGGTGATATCGCGATCGTCTCGCTCGACAATCCGGGGCGACTCAATGCGCTCACGTTGTCGATGTGGCGCGAACTGGGCGCGACCATGAACGCGCTCTCGGACGAAGGCGGGGTTCGCTGTGTCGTTTTACGTGGCGCGGGAACTCAGGCATTCGCAGCGGGTGCCGACATCAACGAATTCGCGACTTGTCGAGCGAATCGGGAACAGGCGCACGCCTACGCCGAGGTCACAACTGCGGCGATGACGGCGATCGAGCAATGCAGGCACCCGGTCGTGGCCATGGTTCATGGCGTATGCGTAGGGGGCGGGCTCGAAATTGCGTCGCTTTGCGACATTCGCATTTGCGGCGAGTCAAGCCGGTTCGGCGCGCCGGTCGGGCGGCTTGGCCTGACGATGTCCTATGGCGAACTCGCTGCACTGATCAGACTGGTCGGTCGCTCGGTGGCGATGGAGATTGTGCTCGAAGGGCGCATTTTCGACGCGCCCGCGGCGCTTGCCAACGGCATCGTCTCGCGCGTGGTGCCCGACAGCGAGGTGGAATGTGAGGCCATGTCGGCGGCTCGCCGTATCGCGCATGGTGCGCCGCTCGTTGCCCGATGGCACAAACATGCGGCCAATCGGCTCACGCGTTCGCCCGAGTTGTCGCGTGTCGAGATCGAATCCGCGCTCGACTGCTTCGATACCGAGGACTTTCGCATCGGCGCTGAGGCATTCAGCGCCAAACAGAAACCAATCTTCAAGGGAAAGTGAAATGGGTCCGTTGAGTGGAATGAAAGTCGTCGAGCTGGCACACATCATGTCCGGCCCGGTGTGCGGCATGATGCTGGCCGACATGGGGGCGGACGTCGTCAAAGTCGAGAAGGTGCCAGACGGGGACGACTCGCGGCGCTTCTCGCCCATCCTGCCGGGTGGCGAGTCCGCATCGTTCATGATCGTCAATCGCAACAAGCGGGGAATCGGTCTCAATCTAAAAAGTGAGAGCGGGCGAGGCGTGCTTAAACGTTTGCTCGCTGACGCCGATGTGGTCACCGAAAACTATCGGGCGGGGACGATGGAGAAGTTTGGCCTCGGCTACGACACGCTGAAAGTGATCAATCCCGGACTCATCTATTGCGCGATATCCGGCTTCGGGCGTACCGGCCCGTTCGGCGAAAAGGGCGGCTTCGATTTGATCGCGCAGGGCATGAGCGGGATGATGAGCATGACGGGCGAGGAAGGGCGTGAACCGGTCAAGGCGGGCTCCCCTGTCGCCGATATCAACTCAGGCATTCTCGCCGCACTCGGTATTGCGGCGGCGTATGCGCACAAGCTCCGCACGGGAAGAGGCCAGATGGTCGACACGTCTCTGTTCGAGGCGGGCTTGCAGCAGATGTACTGGCCGGCAGCGAGCTATCTCGCCGACGGTACATTGCTGCCAAAGATGGGCTCCGCAAACTCCACAAGCGCGCCTTATCAGGTGTTTAAAACCAGTGACGGCTGGATCAACATTGGTGCCGCCAACCAAAGCAATTACGAGCGTTTGCTCGAAGTGTTGAACGCACCGCAGCTCGCATCGGATTCCCGGTTCGAGACCAACGCGCTTCGACTCGCGCATCGAGACGAACTCGTTGCAATCCTCAACGAAATCCTCGTTCGGCGCACCACTGCGGATTGGATGACGCGCTTCGATGCGATTGGTTTGCCCGCCGGCCCCGTGCTCGATATCGCCGCCGCGCTGGCGCACCCGCAGACAATTGCCCGGGACATGATCGTCGAGACTGAGCACCCGGTGGCCGGGAAGGTCCGGGGCCTCGGGTTGCCCATCCATTTTTCCGAGCGGGAGCGCACGGGCAGCCGCCCGGCGCCGCTGCTCGGTCAACACACGCTGGAGGTACTCAGGGAAGCGGGCTACACGGCCGACGAGGTCGACCGACTGATCGAAGAAAAGGCAGTGATTGCATTGGCAAAGTAACGGTGAACAGGGCGTGTGAAAGCGGGGTCCTTACGTGGTCAAAGACGCGACACATCGCGCATGACGAAAAGATTAGGAGACGAATATGAGTGGAACGATATCCCGTCGGAATTTCCTGACGACGGCAGGCGTGGCCGTTGCCGCAACGGCGACCGGCTTGGTGCAGTCAAAGCTCGCGTTTGGACAGGGGGCGCCTATCGTACTCAAGTACGCGAGCAGCCTGCCAGATAGCCATCCGCTTAACGCCCACATGCGTAATGCGTCGGCGGCGATCAAGAAAGAAACGAACGGTCGGGTCGACCTGCAGATCTATGCGAATGCGCAGATGGGCGGTGATACCGACATGCTTTCGCAGGTTCGTGCGGGCGGGGTGGATTTCATTCCGTTGCCCGGGGCGATTCTCTCGACGCTCATTCCCGTCGCCTCGATCGAAAGCGTGCCGTTCGCATTCAAGAAATACGACGAAGTGTGGGCCGCGATGGACGGCGATCTCGGCAAGCACGTGAGGGAAGATGCAGCGAAAGCGGGCCTCATCGCGATGGACAAGGTATGGAACAACGGCTTTCGGGAGATTACCAGTTCCACGCGTCCCATCACGACGCCGGCCGACCTCAAGGGCTTCAAGATTCGCGTGCTTGTGAGTCCGCTATGGACATCCATGTTCAAGGCGTTCGGTGCGGCCCCGACCGGTATCAGCATCAATGAGACCTATTCCGCTCTTCAGACCAAGGTGGTCGAAGGGCAGGAGAATCCGCTGGTGGTAGTACAGTCCACGCGCCTTTATGAGGTCCAGAAATACTGCTCTTTGACCGGACACATCTGGAATGGCTTCTGGCTGCTGGCGAGTGGGAAGACCTGGCCAAAGGTTCCGAAGGACCTGCAGGAGATCATCGCGAGGCATATCAATGCCGCCGCCATGAAGCAACGCGAGGAAGTCATTGCACTCAATCAAAGCCTGGAACCCACGTTGAGCGCCAAGGGCATCATTTTCAACACAGTCGACCAGCAGCTATTCCGTTCCGAATTGCAGAGAAAAGGTTTCTACGCGGAATGGAAGAAGAAGTATGGTGACGCGGCGTGGGCCCTGCTGGAGAAGTACTCCGGGCAGCTTTCCTGAGGAAGGACGGATCATGAGCACTGATATTTCTATGGGAAACTTTCCGTTGACGGGGGCGAGCAAGCCACTGGGGCCAGTGGGAAAGGCTGGGCATGTTCTCGATGTGTGCATCCGCTGGTCAACCGAGCTTTGCGCGGCAGCGCTGGTTGTGAGCGAGGTTGTTCTGCTGTTCGCAAACGTGTTCTACCGGTACGTGCTGCATGATCCGCTTATCTGGGGTGACGAACTGGCGACGCTGCTGTTCATCTGGCTTGCCATGCTGGGAGCGGTCATTGCATTGCGCCGCAACGAACACATGCGATTGACGACGTTCATTGCGCATTTGCCGCCTGCTCGACGCGCGTTTGTCGATACCTTTGGCTCCGTCATCGTAATTGCTTTCATGCTCGCGCTTCTCTCTCCCGCGTGGGCGTATGTTTCAGAGGAGTGGGCGATCACAAGTGCGGCGCTTGAAATCTCCAATGGATATCGCGTCGCGGCGCTGGCGATTGGGCTGACGCTGATGCTCGCCATCTCCGTGGCGCGTCTCATGGAGCAGGCTCGTGCGCTGCACTTCTTCGTGTCGGCGGGGATCGCGGCCGGCATCACGCTCGCGCTCCTGACCCTGAGGACGGAGATGATCGCGCTAGGCAACTGGAACCTCGTAATTTTCTTTGTGGTGGCCGTCGTTTTCATGATCGTGATCGGCGTGCCGATCATGGCCGCATTCGGTCTGTCCACCGTGGCATATCTCTGCACCGTGACGTCGACGCCCATGCTCGTCGTGATGGGGCGAATCGACGAAGGTATGTCGAGCCTCATCCTTCTCGCCATTCCGCTTTTCGTGTTTCTGGGCGCACTGATCGAGGCGATGGGAATGGCCCAGGCGATGATCCGCTTCCTCGCGTCGCTGATCGGGCACTTCAAGGGCGGACTGTCCTACGTGCTGATCGGTGCGATCTATCTGGTGAGTGGGATTTCCGGGTCGAAGGCGGCGGATATGGCGGCCGTCGCTCCCGCGTTGTTCCCCGAGATGAAGGCGCGAGGAGAGGACGAGAACGAGTTGGTCGCGATGCTGAGCGCGTCCGGTGCCATGTCGGAAACCATCCCACCCAGCCTCGTGCTGATCACGATCGGATCGGTCACGGGAGTATCGATATCCTCGCTATTCACAGGCGGGTTTATGCCTGCCGTCGTTGGCGCGATCGCCATGATTGTCGTCATCTGGCTGAAGAATCGAAAGCGCGATCTCAAGGAGGTGGAGCGCTCCAGGCCGCGCGACGTTGGCAAGGCGTTTCTCATTGCTTTGCCTGCACTTGCGCTGCCATTCGTGATTCGCGCGGCGGTCGTCGAAGGAATTGCGACGGCTACGGAGGTCGCCTCCGTCGGTGTGGCTTACACGTTCGTCGTCGGGCTGGCGTTTTATCGGTCGTTTGATTGGAAGCGGCTCTATCCGATCATCGTCAGCACGGCGTCGCTCTCGGGGGCGATCCTCATCATTATCGGATGTGCGACGGCGATGGCGTGGGCGTTGACCCAGTCGGGATTTTCTCGCCAACTGACCGATCTCATGGCCCATGCGCCAGGTGGCGCCACCGGGTTCCTTCTGATCTCGGCGATCGCATTCGTTGTGCTGGGGAGTTTTCTTGAGGGAATTCCGGCCATTGTGCTCTTTGGTCCCTTACTGTTCCCTGTCGCACGAGCACTGGGCATTAATGAGGTGCAGTACGCCATGGTCGCAATTTTCGCCATGGGTCTGGGGTTGTTCGCGCCTCCGTTTGGTGTCGGATTCTACGCTGCGTGTGCGATCGCGAAAGTCGATCCGGATGGTGCGATGAAGCGCGTATGGCCCTACCTCGGTGCGCTCGCAGTGGCGTTGCTTGTGCTTGTTGCCGTGCCTTGGGTGTCGACGGGCTTCCTGCCCGTATCGTGACGTTCGATGCATTCTCATTGACTGCCTGATTGGATAATTTCGCAGATGATCAAAGATTCCCTGCGCGTTGGCGCGGTGTTCTCGCGCACGCTTGAAGTCGACCGCGCTCGCACCATTTCATTTCTCGGCGAGGCGCTGCGCGTCTACGCGACACCGCAGCTGGTCAATGATCTTGAGCAGGTCTGTCTTGACGGATTGCTTGGTCATATTGACATCGGTGAGAACTCAGTTGGCACTGCCGTCGATATCGCACACACGGGGGCGACGCTGCTCGGCATGCGCGTGCGCATTGATGTGACGGTTGCCAAAATCGAAGGACGCAGCGTCACGTTCGATATCTCGGTATTCGACGACATTGAACAGGTTTGTACCGGAAGCCATTCGCGCTTCGTGATTAACGTCGAGAAGCTCAAGTCGCGGGTAGCGGAAAAGGCAAGTCATGCGGGAACGGTTGGCTTATGAGAGGCGGCAGACCGACAGTCGCGCGCCCGGAGCGCATACGGCAATGAATCATATCGACGAGACGACGCCAATTGACGAGAACGAGATACCCATCGTCGATGCGCATCACCATCTGTGGAATTTATCCTCGGGACGCTATCCCTGGTTGCAGGACGCGTATAACGACGACTTTTTCCTGGGTGACTATCGCGCTATCTGTCGTGACTTTCTACCGCAGCACTTTCTGGAAAATGTTGGCACACAGCCGGTTATCGCGACTGTCCATGTCGAAGCCGAACGCGCGCGCGACGAGCAGATCGCCGAGACACGGTGGTTGCACGAAGTGCACGCGAAGCACATGTTTCCGAATGCAGTCGTCGCACATGCGTGGTTCGACCGGCCCGATACGGAAGAGATTCTCGCGCGCCACGCCGCGTTTTCGCTGGTTCGCGGCATTCGCTCCAAGCCGGTGACGTCACACCGGCCAAGCGAGTCGGTCAAGGGGGTGCCCGGGACGATGCAGGATCCGGCCTGGCTGCGTGGCTTCTCCCTTCTGGAGAGATTTGGCCTGTCATGGGATTTACGTGTGCCGCCTTGGCATCTTCCCGATGCAGCGGAAGTCGCGCGTCAGTTCCCGAAGACCATGATCGCGCTGAATCATACGGGGTTCCCCTGGGATCGGAGTCCAGAGGGGTTGGCGCATTGGCGTGGCTGGATGGAGCAACTTGCGAAGCAACCGAACGTTTTCGTGAAACTTTCGGAGTTTGGTCTCCGGGATGCACCTTGGCGCTACGAGGACAACCGGCAGATCGTGCTCGATACCGTGTCGATATTTGGTGCCGAACGATGCATGTTCGCGAGCAATTTTCCAGTAGCTGGCCTGCGCGTGCGTTACGACGTGCTCGTCGGGAGCATGCGCGCCATGCTCGAACCGCTGGGGCGAGACGCCCAGGAGAAGATCTTTTTTCGGAACGCGTTGCGATTCTATCGGATCGATCTGCGCTGATCTTGCGTAATCCGCTTCGTTTTGACGTTTCCCATGATTCGGCAGCAGGTGACGCCGGAATTTGCACACAAGACCTTCGAGGATAGCGACGCCCATGTCAGACGACCTTCACGACTCGGACGCGGTGCTGGGTGCGTCAGCACTACGACGTCGCTTCCTCGAAACAGGCGCTGACGATGACTTACCCATCGCAGATGCCCATCAGCATTTTTTTGACGTCGACCGGAACTACTACCCGTGGCTCTCGGACAAGCCGGTCGGCAACTTTCGCTATGGCAACTACGACAAGATACGGCGAACCTTCCTGCCAGACGATTACTTTCGCGCAACGGGGCGTCATCGGGTCGTGAAGACAGTACTTATCGAAGCGGAGTGGAATCCGGCAGATCCCCTGGGCGAATTACAGTGGGTGGAAGCGCTCGCGCACGAGCAAGGTTACCCGCACGCCATGTCCGCACAGGCGTGGCTTGACAGGGATGATGTGAATCAGGTGCTCGACACGTACGCCCGCCATCCGCTCGTCAAGGGAATCCGTCACAAGCCGACGGCCGTCTCGCGCCATGAGTACTCGTCCGGCTTCACCGCACCGGGATCGATGCGCGATCCAGCATGGCGCGACGGCTACGCTGGACTCGGGCCGCGAGCGTTACTTTTCGAGCTTCAGGTGAACTGGTGGCATTTCGGCGAGGCGGCCGAGCTTGCGCGCGATTTCCCGGAGACGCAGATCGTCATCAATCACGCCGGTCTGCCAGCCGATCGTTCGGACGACGGGTTGCGCGCGTGGCGACTGGCATTGGAGACGGTCGCCCGCGAGCGGAATGTGCATCTGAAGATTTCAGGCATTTGTATGCCAGGTCAGCGGTGGAGCGTCGAGGGCAACGGACCAGTCGTCCGCACGGCGATCGACGTGTTCGGTACGCATCGCTGTTCATTCGCAAGTAATTTTCCGGTCGATACGGTGGTGGACGATATGACCGACATCTTCGATGGCTTCAAGGCGATCGCGCGAGCGTATTCCGTCGAAGATCGGCTAAGGCTTTTTTATGACAACACAGCCAGGGTCTATGACCTCTGACATGGGAGCATGCAATGGTGAAATTGACGGGAGAAATGCTGATAGGTGGGAGGGCGATATTTGGTACTGCGGCTCGGTTGCGTGCCTTCGATCCGGTACGCGGTGTCGACCTTGAGCCGGTGTTCGGCGCCGCGGACGTTGGGCTGGTCAATCGCGCCTGCACATTGGCGGAGAGCGCTTTCGATGCATACCGAATCGTGCCACTCGAGGCTCGCGCGGCGTTTCTGGAACAGATCGCGGAAAACATTCTAGCGCTCGGCGACGTGCTCATCGAGCGAGCGCATCTGGAGTCGGCGTTGCCTAAGGCGCGGCTGGAGGGAGAGCGAGGGCGAACCGTCGGGCAGTTGCGTTTTTTTGCGTCACTCGTGCGTGATGGCCGTTGGCTGAGTGCGACGCTCGACAGCGCGATGCCTGAGCGGACACCGCTACCTCGCCCCGACCTCCGGCTTCAGAAGGTGCCGCTGGGGCCGGTTGCGGTTTTTGGGGCAAGCAATTTCCCGCTCGCATTTTCGGTGGCGGGAGGGGACACGGCGTCCGCGCTGGCGGCGGGATGTCCCGTCGTCGTAAAAGCGCACCCTGCGCATCTCGGCACGTCCGAGTTGATGGCGCGCGCCATCCAGCACGCCGTTCACGAATGCGGATTGCCCGAGGGTGTATTTTCGCTGTTGATTGGCGCGGGTAATGAGACTGGCGCGGCACTTGTGTCGCATCCAGCCATCCGGGCGGTGGGTTTCACCGGATCTCGCAGCGGTGGGCTCGCGCTGGTCGACATTGCTGCCAAGCGTTGGGAGCCCATTCCGGTCTATGCGGAGATGAGTAGCATCAACCCGTTCTTCGTCTTGCCAGGGGCTCTCGAGCGTCGATCGGATGCGCTGGCTGCCGGGCTGGCGGATTCCGTGACGTTGGGCGCAGGGCAGTTCTGCACGAATCCCGGGTTGATTGTGATGATCGACGGTGCGAAGTCGCGCCAATTCGTCGACATCGTCGGTGCGGAAATGGCGAAGAAGGGAGGCCAGACGATGCTCACCTCAGGTATTGCCGGTGAGTATGACCGCTCAGTGGACAAGCGCGCGGGCACTAAGGGGGTGCGGCTTGCAGCCGCGGGTAGCGGGCCGGAAGGGCAGGCTGGCGGGCTCCCCGCCTTGTTTGTGACGTCGGCGTCAGAGTTTCTGACGAAACATGAACTGGGAGAGGAGATTTTCGGCCCGACGTCGCTGGTCGTTCTCTGTATGAACGAGGTTCAGTTGGTGGAAGTGGCGCGTCACGTGGAGGGGCAACTGACGTGCACGTTGCAGATGGAGCCTGACGACTATGCGCTTGCCGGCAGGCTCATGCCAATTCTGGAGCGCAAAGCGGGCCGTATTCTTGCGAACGGGTTTCCGACTGGCGTCGAAGTCTCCCATGCAATGGTGCATGGCGGGCCGTATCCAGCGACTTCGGATTCAAGGAGCACGTCGGTGGGTGCGAGTGCGATGGAACGTTTCCTGCGCCCGGTGTGTTATCAGGATCTGCCCGCCGAGTTGCTGCCTGCGTCGGTGCAGGACGATAACCCGCTCGCACTGTGGCGCGTGCGCGACGGGCAGTTGATGAAAAATTGAAGGTGTCTGTCAGGTTCAGGGGGGCGCTCACTCCAGCGCCACCCCCTTCATTTCGCGGCTCATGAACACCGCGACCATCGAGACCAGACTGACCGCGACGACGTAGCCGGCGGGCGCGAGCTTGGAGCCGGTGACATCAATGAGCCATGTCGCGATGAACTGTGCGAATCCCCCGAACACGGACACGCCCAAGCCGTAGACGATGGCCAGCCCCGTCGCGCGAATCCTGCGTGGAAACACTTCGGTGATCATCGTGACCGTCGTTACCGAAATGAAGACCGTCGGAATCGTCAGCACCGCCGCCACGACGAGCAGTCGCCCGGTGTCCGGCGCTGCCGTTAGCCAGGCAAACACCGGCACGATCGAAACCAGTTGCACGACCCGGGCAATCGTAACGCCGCTCTTGCGTCCCCAGTGGTCACAGGCTACGCCCGCGACGGCGGCCAGGGCCATTTGCAGACCGCCCGCCACGAACGACGCCCACAGCCCGCTCGACAGCGACAACTTGAGCACACCCACGCCGTAGTTGGTCAGGTAGTGCAGCGATATGTAGTTCGACGAGGTCGCACCCGCCGTCATCAGGACGCCCAGCACCAACGCTCGGCGATGGGTGCCGAGCACTTCAGCCAACGGGCTGCGCACGCCGAGCTTGGCCGGCTTGGCGTCATGCGTCTCGTCCAGATGCCTGCGAATGTAAGTGCCCACCGGAATCAGCGCCATGCCGATCAGGAACGGCACACGCCAGCCCCATGCCAGCAATTGGTCGTGCGAGAGCGACGTGGTCAGCGCCAGACCGACCAGCGATCCGAGCAGCGTCGAGAACGCCTGGCTGAACAACTGCCAACTGGCGAACAGCCCGCGGTTGTTGGCGTTGGCGTATTCGAGCAGCATCGACGTCGACGCACCCACTTCACCGCCCACTGCGAAGCCCTGCACCAGCCGTCCCAGAATCAACAGCACCGGCGCAGCCATGCCGATCTGCGCATGCGTCGGCGCCACCACGAACACGGCCGAGCCTGCGGCCATCAGCCACAGCGTCAGCGTCATGGCTGCCTTGCGACCGCGTCGGTCGGCGTAGCTGCCGAGCACGATGCCGCCCAGCGGACGCACGACGAACCCCACGCCGAACGTCGCCAGCGATAGCAACAACTGCGTGAATGGCGACGCCGACGGGAAGAACAGCTTGCCCAGTATCGTCGCGAAGTACGTGTAGATCGCGAAGTCGAAGAACTCCAGTCCGTTGCCGATCGTGATCGCCGCGATTTTCTTCGCGAGCGACGCAGGCCGCACATTTGCAGCGCTCGGCGTGGCCTGCGCCGCGGGGGTGTCGAGACGCGTCGTCATGCCGGGTTCTCCATGCTCAGGAAGCGCTCGACCAGACGCGTCCAGTACGTTGCCCCGATGGGCAGCAGCGCATCGTTGAAGTCGTAATGCGGGTTGTGCACCATGCATCCCCCGGCGCCCTCGCCATTCCCGATGATCAGGTAACTGCCCGCGCACTGCTCCAACATGAACGAGAAGTCCTCGCTGCCGGTGAGCGGCTCGAAGTCGTCCATCAGGCCCTGCTGACCCACCCACTCCAGCGCCACCTGACGCGCGAACTCGGTCATCTCGACGTCGTTGATGAGCGCCGGATAGCGCCAGCGGTAGTCGATGTCGACATGCGCATCGAACACGCCGGCCTGCGCATTGACCAGTTCGATGATGCGATCGCGCAACTGCTCGCGCACCTGCGGCGTATGTGCGCGCACCGACAGACGCAGTTCGACGCTGTCCGGAATCACATTGGGCGCATCGCCGCCGTGAATCGCCCCGACCGTCACCACGGCCATGCGGCGCGGATCGACGTTGCGCGACACGATCGACTGCAACGCCACCACGATGTGCGAAGCCACCAGCACCGGATCGACGCTCTCGTGCGGCATCGATCCATGGCCACCGCGCCCGTGCACCGTGATGACCACCGTATCCGACGAGGCCATCGCCGGCCCCGCGCGGAAGCCGATCTTGCCGACCGGAAACCCCGGCATGTTGTGATAGGCGAACACGGCGTCGCACGGGAAACGCTCGAACAGGCCGTCTTCGATCATCTTGCGCGCACCGGCCAGGCCCTCTTCGGCTGGCTGGAAGATCAGATGCAGCGTGCCGTCGAAATCGCGAGTCCTGGCCAGATGGCGCGCCGCCGCCAGCAACGTCGCGGTGTGGCCGTCGTGGCCGCAGGCGTGCATTTTGCCCGCCTGCCGGCTGGCGTACGACTTGCCCGTGGCTTCCTGGATCGGCAGCGCGTCCATGTCCGCGCGCACACCCACGGTGCGCGGGCTGTCGCCCACCTTGAGCGTACCGACCAGCCCGGTCTCGCCAATGCCGCGTGTGACGGTGTAGCCCCACTCGGTCAACTTGTCCGCCACCAGATCGCTTGTCCGGAACTCCTCGTAGGCCAGTTCCGGATGCGCATGAATCTGATGACGCAGCGCGCGCATGTCGGCGTCGTGCTCAAGAATGTCGGCCGGAATGTCGGCCTCGATCGTCGCCGGAAAGGCGTACGCAGTGGTGTCGTGGGGCATGGTTTCTCCAGGGCGGGCCGTCGGGGCGGCCGTGTTTGTGAATCGCACGTGTACGGCACATGGAATGTCGACGCATCGTAGCCAGATCGTCGGGCGCCCGGTAGGCAACGCCAAATTTTCGTGTCAACCCAGGGTTGACGCCCCTGCCAAGCCAGCCGATGATGCGGTGTCGTCGCCATCGCTGGCTCCGCCCTCCCGGGGGACGCCGGTCTCACCGGCTGCTGAACCATGTCGTCAGATTTGAAGCTGCATCAACTGGAATGTCTCGTGGCCGTGGCCGATCACGGTAGCGTGCGCGCGGCCGCGAGCCGGCTGGGCCGCTCGCCGACCGCTGTCAGCAAGGCGTTGCGGGAAATGGAGCTGTCGATGGATAGTGTGTTGATGGAGCGGCGCGCCGATGGCGTGGTCCTCACCCCGTCAGGCACGGCGCTGCTGTCTCACGCCCGTCTGATCCTCGGCCAGTTGCGCCGGGCGAGCGAAGATGTGGCGCTGGCGGGCGCCAAACTCGGGGGCACGATCCGCATGGCCGTCACCCCCTGGTTGATGCATGGCGTGATTCCGGCGGTCGTGAGCACCTTCCGGGAGCAGCGTCCGGACGTCCAACTCGACATTGCCGAGCATCTTGGCGGAGACTACCCGGCCGTGCGCAACGGCCATCTGGATTTCGCGTTCGGCCCGACGCCGGACGCCGGCCAGAAGCGCGCCCTCGACGTCCGGCCGATCTATAAGTATTCTTTCGCCGTGGTCTGCCGCCCGGGGCATCCGGGGGCAAACGCGCGGTCGATCGACGACCTCGCCGGCTACGACTGGCTGCTCAGCCGCTCGATGGAGCGCACCGCGCAGGCCATCCGGGCACTCATGGAAAACCAGCGCGACGGCGCCGTGCAGCGCTGCCACTTTGCGCGATCCGTGAATGCGGCGCTGGCTATCGTGCGCTCGACCGATATGCTGAGCGCCGTTCCCTGGCCGTTGATCGAGACGCCGGACATGCGCGACCGGTTCGTCGCACTGGATTTCGATGCCATTACCGACGAAAGTACAACGTGCCTGATCACACGCCGCTATGAACCGCTGCAAGGTGCGGCCCTGGCGTTTCTGGAGACGTTCTGGCGTGTGGCCAGGGCGTTGGCTGATTCGCCCGACGGCCCCACGCGCCGGATCTTGAGCATGGTGGACCCGGCCGATGAGGCCGAGCGCGGTGTCGGCGGGCCAGCGAGCGCTCGATATGCCATCGACCCATCCGAATGACAAGCCGGCATCTCCATCCGGCGGATCGACGACGGCAGCCGTCGCGGACAAATGGGGATGCCCAACCGCTCGATTTCGTCAATCCTCCCATAACTGTCTGGGGGACGCTTATGGGACGGTTGCCCTTTAAAGTCCGTGGCTGTGATGAGGTGACACCGGATTTCGGAGCGCTGGGCAGTCCAAATGCCACAATCGGCATGCGCACAGACCTTCGCGGGAAGGACGAATTGGGTCATCTCGAACTCCGGCGCTCAGTTCAAGCCGCATGATCGTCCAGGCTGCGAATCGCAGACATCGTGCTTGAGTGCGTGTATCAGACATCATCCCGTCGTAGATTGCGCTATTGACGCGTACGTGCGACATCGGTCACCGCCCCGGGGGGGGAACTGCGGCCAACGTACCACCACGAACTTTCCTGTCCGACGGTTTCGCCGTGCGGCGGGGAGACTCCGAAGATTGATCAGTGCGTGAGACGCGTGATAGGGTCGAACGCAAATCATTGATTGCACACACGCTAATGGCATCGAAGGGACAAGCATTCGCGGCGGAGACACGGAATTTCCGCGGCGTTTTGGGGAATCGGGGAAGTCGTGACGTGTTCGGCCGTTGGTTGCGCCGCACGCGCGGCATGGTCACCGGTTCGCTGCGGTCGTTCGTCATGCTGACGACGATGATCCCGGCCGGCATGGCCCTAGCCGCAGGGACATCGGTGACGCCGAGCATGCCCGCGTCACTGGCCCCGGCGACCCTGGCGACGGCCATGGCACCGATGCCGTCCGCCGTTCCCGACATTGCGCTGTACTACGGACGCGACCTACCGGTCGATGCGTTGCAGTCCTTCGATTGGGTGGTCGTCGATCCAACACAAGCTTCGTTACCCGACGCATCGCTAACCCCACATACCACCTGGTTCGCCCGCCTGGACGCGCGCGACACCGCGCAAACGCCGGAGGCGTTCGTCGATGCGCGCGTGGCGCCGCTCTGGGCGCAAGGCTATCGCAACTTCCTGGTCGACGACGGTGCACCGCTCGTGGCCGACGCCGATAGCGACGCGCGCATCGCCGCGCGCGTGAAAGCCGTTCGCGCCCGTTATGCTGACGCGCGTCTCGTACTGCGAAACCACTTGGGCGTGGCGTCGTCGCTGGCGCCGGAACTTGCCGGTGTGCTTGCCGACGGACTGTTGCATCGATACGACGCGCGGGCGATGATTTTCGTCGACACACCGGCAGACGCGCGCCAATCCGCGCTCGATCAACTGAAAGCGTTGCGCGAGCAATCCCATCTTCCGACGTTTGCGATGGACTACTGCGCGAGCGCGGATGTGGCCTGCCGCCGCGACACGGCGCGCACGCTCAATCAGACAGGCGTGCGTGCGTTCGTCACCGATCCGGACGTTGAGACGGTCGGTGTTGGCCGCATCGAAGTGATGCCGCGCAAAGTGCTGATGGTGCAGGCGCCGGGCGACGGCGAACCGATCGACCTGACGACGGGTGCGCGCGATATTTCCATGCCGCTGAACTACCTCGGTTACGACGTGCAATACGTCAATGTGAACAAGGGCCCGATGCCGGCCAATGTGCGCAGCGACCGCTATGCGGGCATTGTCGTATCCATCGATCGCAATGTGAACAATGCCGGCGCGTGGCGACGCTGGCTGCTGGCCCGAATTCATGACGGCATGCGCGTGGCGGTGATCGGACAGTTCGGTTTCCCGATCGATCAGCAGACGGCTCAGGTGCTGGGCCTCGAACGTGTGGCGGGCACCGTGCCCGGTTCGGTGGTGCCGAGCGTGGTGAGCAAGGCGCCGATGATGGGCTTCGAGATCATGCCGACGCCCGACGTGCGCGACGCCCTCGGTGTGCGCGTGGGGCCGTCCGGCCAGCCGCTGCTGCGTCTGCAAGCGGGCACCTACACCTACGACATGGCCGGCATGTTGCCGTGGGGCGGCTATACGCTCAACCCCTATGGGGTGACGTCGCTGTCCGGCATCGGGCAGGAGCGCTGGGCGATCCAGCCGATCGACTTCCTGCGTCAGGCGCTGGCGCTGCCGCAGATGCCGGTGCCCGACGTGACCACCGAGAACGGCCGCCGACTGATGTTCGTGCACGTCGACGGCGACGGCTTTGCCTCGCGCGCGGAATTCCCGGGCGTCGACTATGGCGCGATGGCGCTGTATGAACAGATCTACACGAAGTATCCTGTGCCCACGACGCTGTCGGTGATCGAGGGCGAGGTCGGTGCGAAGGGGATGTATCCGAAGATTTCGCCGCGTCTCGAAGAGATTGCTCGCAAGATGTTCGCACTGCCGAACGTCGAGATCGGCTCGCACACCTTCTCGCACCCGTTTAATCTGGAGCAGATCAACCAGACCACCGGCGAGCGTATCACCGGCAAGGCGAACAAGGAGTGGGGCGGAGACGATGCCTTCTCGCTCGACATCCCCAACTACAAGTTCAACCTCGATCGTGAGATCCAGGGCTCGATCGACTATATCAACGGGCGCCTTGCGCCCCCGGGCAAGAAGGTCGTGGTGCTGCAATGGCCGGGCGATGCACAGGCCCCCGCGATTGCGATTCGCAAGGCATGGGCCGCGGGCGTGCTGTCGATCAACGGCGGCGACACGATCATCACGAAGACGAACAACAGCTGGACCAACATCGCACCGTACGGCGTAGAGAAGGGCAGCCTGCCGACCGAGTTCCAGGTGTATGCCGCCGTGATGGACGAAAACGTCTACACGAACGACTGGCTCGGGCCTTACTACGGCTACACGCGCGTGCTCGAAACGTTCGCCATGACCGACAAGCCCATTCGCTTCAAGGCGGTGAACCTCTACTACCACATGTACTCGGGCACGAAGGTCGCATCGCTCAATGCGCTCAAGGAAGTCTATAACGCGGTGCTCAAGCAGCCCGTGTTCCCGATCTTCACCACGGAATACATCCGCCGCGTGCTGGACTGGCGTCGCGTGGCCGTGGCGCGCGAGGTAGCCGCGGACGGCGCCACGCGCTGGCGCGTGCGCAGCGGTGCCGATTTGCGCGAAATGCGCTGGCCGGGCGAGGGTGTGCCGGTCATGGGGACGTCCGATGACGTCGCGGGTTATCTGCCGGGGCCGGGCGGGCTGTACATCCACATGGGGGGCGACACCGCCGAGTTCTCGATCGCCCCGAAGGGCGCCGAGCGCACGCCGCACATCGACGAAGCCGCCGGGTTCATCCGCGACTTCCAGCGCACCGGGCGCAATCTGTCGTTCCGCTTTGGCGGCTACTACAAGCCGTTCGTGAGCGTGGTCAATGCCGCCGGTTGCCGCATCAGCGTCGACGGTGTGGCCAAGGGGCGTGCCGATGGCGCGGGTCGCCTGCGCGCCGAGGTCTCCGGCGTTGCCGAGAAGCCGGTCGTCATGCATACCGTGGGGGTCGACTGTGACTGACGCCGCTCGCCCCGATCCCGACAGGATTGCCGACGCAGTGACTGGAAAGCCGTTCGACAAGCGCGAACGGCTGAGCGCGCCGTGGCTGACGGTCGCAATCGGCGCAGGCATCGTGCTCGCGCTTGCCGCTGCCCACCCGAGCGACGACGACCAGACGCGCGCGCTCGCCGCGCAACCGCCGAGCGAATTGTCGGTGGCCTATCTCGAAGCGTGGCTGCGCATTGAACCCGGCGCGCCCCGTTATCTCGATCTGCTCGGCCAACAATATCTGGGGCTGGGCCGTTGGGACGACGCGATGGGCGTTGCGAAGACGCTGCGCGGCATGTCCGACGAGCCAGACCGCCGTCGCGGCATTCTGCTCGCGCTGGCGGCCACGGAGCAGCGGGCGTACGAAGTGCCCGCCGACGATCCGCGTCGCGCCGAGCGCATGGCGCGATACGTGGAACTGCTTGACGCAACGTCGCAGTACCAGTGGGACGTGCCGACGCTGCGCATGCTGGCGGAAAAGGCCCGGCTGGCGGGTGCCCAGAATTTGATGCTGCGCGACTACCGCCTGCTGGCGGCCGCCGATGCCAAGAACGCCGCGCAATGGCAGGAGAAGCTGGCGGACGCCGCCTTCGCTCACGCCGCCTATGACGATGCCGCCAATGCCTATTTCGCCGCGCAAGACGCGGCAACCACGCGCGACGATCGCCGTCGCCTGTTTCTCGCGGGCATCCGCGTGCTCGTGTCGGCGAATCAGATTTCGCGCGCATGCGCGGAAGGCGAGAAACGCGTGGGTGAACTGGCCAACGATCCGGTAACCCTGCGATATCTGCTCGAGGTCGCTCGTCAGGCGGGCCGCCCGGACCTGATGACGAAGTACGCGCGGGCACTCACGCAACTGTCGAGCCTGGTGCCGCAGTCGCGTGGGGCGCATGTGCAGCTCGCCGGCTGGTTGCCGGGGGTGACCGCCGACGGCCGCGGGCTAGACGGCGCCGGTCGTGCGCAACTGCGCTATCTCGATGGCCCGGAAGGCGTGCGCGCACGCGAGCGCATGGGCGCGTATCGCATCGTTCGTGTCGCCGATGTGGGCTTGGCCCGTGGCGCGAGTGCGGCGGATGCCGCATCGGACGCATCCACGAAAGCGACGAAGGCGGCGAACGCGGACAAGACGTTCAAGCCGGACGCTCCTGGGAAATTCGATTGGGACGCCGGTACGGCAGCCGTGAAGTCGGCCGAGAGCGGTGCCAATGCCAACAGCGTGACGGCGAACGATTACGACGTGGCCTTCAAGGCGTTTGTCGAAGCGGGTCAGCTCGACGACGCCGAGAAACTCGCGCAGCAGGCGCTGCAGCGCAAGCTCGATCCGCTCATCTGGACTCGCCGTCTCGCGCAGGTCGCGCAATGGAACGGGCATCCCTCGGTCGCGCTCACTTACTGGCGCAAGTACGCGGACGCCACGGGTAACGCCGAAGCATGGCAGAACGTCTATCAGCTCGCGCCGCAGCTCAATGATGATCAGGCCTATCTCGCGGCGCAGATCTTCGAAGCCGAGCGCCAGCCGAGCGATCTCAAGCTCAAGGACGATATCGTCAATACCTACGAACGTCTCGGTCGCCCCGACGAGGCGCTGACGTATCTCAAGCGTCACGCGGCGGGCAATCAGCGCCGCGCGCTGCTGGAGCGCGAGGGCGACGTCGCCCAGCGCGTTGGGCAGGACGCCGAGGCGCTGGCGACGTTCGAGACGCTGCAAAAGGAATTCGGTCCGTCGCCGGACTATGCGCTGCGCATTGCCAGCCTGATGTATCAAAAGGGCCAGGTGAAGCCGGCGCTGGCCGAGCTGCGCAAGGTGCGCGACATCGCCGGAACGCTGCCGGACGACGCGCGCTACTGGCGCACGTACGCCGAAGTGGCACGCCTGGCGCAAAGCGACGAAGATGCCAACTACGCGTATCCGCGTCTGTTGCGCACAGGCAAGGCCGAGGCGCTCGACCTCAATGCGATGACCTACTTCTATCAGGGGTATCCGCTCGATGCCGGCCGCACGGCCGAAGCGGAATTCCGGCAGAACGATTCGGATCTTGCGCTCCAGTCGGCCATCTACTTCTACACGACGGCCCGCGCCTATGATCGGGTGCAGGCCCTGCTCGACGGTCTCGACGCCGAGCAGCGCGATCGCTTCGCCAAGTCGAGCGAACTGCTTTCCACCCGCGCGACCTATTATCAGCAGATTCAGCGTTGGGACGCGGCGCTGGCCGATCTGCGCGCGGCATCCCGCCTGGACAATGCGGGTGACGAAGTGCGGGTTGCCTACCTGTGGGCGCTGGTCGACTATGGCAGCGACGACGCGCTCGGCATGGCGCTGCATGACTATCGTCCGCTCGTGGCCGGAAACGCCGAATACTGGGGGGCTTACGGGGCCGGTCTGCTGCGCCTGGGCAATGCGCGTGAGGCGTTGACGTACTTGCGCCAACAGGCGTCGCTCTCGGACGACGACCCGCTGTGGATGCTCTCGCTCGCCGACGCCGAAGAGGCGGCCGGCGATGCCCATACCGCGTGGCGCATTCGTCGCGGCGCCTGGCGCGATCTGCAAACGCGTGCCCAGACCGGACAACTGCGCATCGCCCCGCGCCGGCGGCCGGGCGCGGTGGTGCAACGCCTTGCGGCGCAGACCTCGGATAACGACGGCGTGCTCGAAGCGCAAGCCGCGCGTGTCACGCTCGCGCAAGTGTTCTCGAATGGCGACACGTCGCGCCAACTGTTGGCAAATCTGCTGCGCGATGACCGTCGTTCGGCCGACAGCGCCAAGGTCGGCGACTCGCTGCTGGGAGAATCGGCCGAGCTGGCGCCGCTCAAACCCGCCGGCGACGCGACCGACTCGCCGGCGACGCGCGACCCCGCGTTGCTCTCGCGAAAGGCGGTGATCAGCGCGACCACGCGCGACGTCGGACTGGCTTGGGCGCTGTCCGGCGAACACTTCGATCTGGCCCGTGCCTGGCTGGCACGCGAATACGCAAATCGACTGCTGCGTCCGGCCGATGCGGAAATTGCCCTCGCGCTCGAGAACAACGACCGCGACAAGATGGCGCAACTGCTCGACCGCCGCCAAGGTCGCATGCCGATCGAAAGCGAGGTCGATGCGAACGAACGGCTCGGACGCTCGACCCAGGCCGAGACGCTCGCGTGGCGTGCGGCTGACGGTGCACCGAACAACGACGCCGTGCACACGACATTCACGGACACGATCCTGCGCGATCGATCGAATGCGGGCTTCGATCTCTTCTATTCGCGTCAGGCGCCGCTGAGCTATCTGGAGAGTTCGCTGGTCGGCAGTCTCAACCTCACCAGCCGCATCGGTGTGACGGTCGAGGCGATCCAGCGCAATCAGCGAACCATCGACACGTCGCAGCTTGCCTGGGTGCCGTCGCATGACCGGATCTTCAACTTCACCGTACGCGATCGCACCGTGGCGCGGGATCTGGCGCTCACCGTCGGGCATCGCAGCGAGTTGAACAGCTTCTTCACCGGACTTGCGTCGGCCGCATTCAACCGCAATACGCCCCTGACCACGACTTTCCAGGCGGGCTATAACCAGTTCACCGACATTGCGCCGAACACGCAGGTCGCCGGAACGCGCGACTTCGGCAGTGTGCAGATGCTGTGGGCCGGCGATGGTCGCTGGTACGGTCAGGCGAACGCCGAGTACGACCGTTTTCACGCGCAGGACCGCACGTATCTGGGACGTGGCTGGCGCTTCGGCGGCGAATTGGGGTACAAGCTGCGCATCGACTACCCGGACCTGAACATCAGGCTCGTGGCCGAGCGCGGCATTTATACGCCGGGCACAGCCACCATCCCGTCGCTCGCCGTGCTGCTGCCGACCGGCACCGCGCCGGTGGCCTCGGAGTTCATGCCGATCACGACGACCCAGTACGGTGTCATGGCAGGCTTCGGGCAGGACTACCAGAATGCTTACCGGCGTGCCTGGCGGCCGTATCTCGACGTGGGCTACATTCACGACAGTCAGCAGGGCTGGGGGCCGCAGGTCAACCTGGGCATCGCGGGGTCGGTGCTCGGCAACGATCACGCTCGCGTGTATTACTCGCACGACATCACCAACGGCACCGGTGTTGCCACGACGCAGGTCGGCATCGCGTACCGGCTGTTCTACTGAAATTTCGCATCCGCAAGGGAGAGCAAGACCATGAAGACAATCGTGAGTAAGCTGTGGCGCCGCCTGGCCGGCGCTGCCGTCCTGACCGCGCTGGTGGCGGGCTGTTCGACGATGAACGTCGGCGACGCGCCGAATCTGCCCAAGACGGCCGCCTGGGCGATTCTGCCGATCGCCAATACGACGGAAACGCCGGACGCCGGCCAGCGCGCCGAGAGTATTGCCCAAAGCATTCTGGTCCAGAACGGCTTTACCGATCTGCATCGCTATGTCGGCGATCCGGACGGCGGCGATTCGCTCGTCGGCGGCAACAACGCACAAGCGCGCATGCGTGCCCTGGAATGGGCGCGCAAGACCGGGGCGAAGTATGCGCTCTCGGGGGCGGTGACCGAATGGCGCTACAAGGTCGGCGTCGATGGTGAACCGGTGGCCGGCGTGACGTTCGATGTCATCGATGTCTCGAACGGCAGCATCGTCTGGAGCGCGACCGGCAGCCGCAGCGGCTGGAGCCGTTCGAGCCTGGCCGGCGTCGGTCAGACGTTGATTCGCAATCTGCTGGCACCGCTGGCGCAACGGTAACGGGCCGCATCGTGAAAACCGCGACTCAACAGGACGCTGCCATCGACGCGAAGCCCGTCGGCCCGGAACAGGTGCGACGCTCGGAGCCGTTCGGCAACGTGAGCACCTATGGCCGACTGATCGCGCCGGCCGTGGCGCGCCCGGTAGCGGTCTTCGAGGTGGTCACCGGCATGGCGCTCGCCGTGGCGATTGCCTGGCTGCTGCGACCCGGCGATCCGCTGCTCATCGGGCTGGGCTTTCCATGGATGTGGCTCGTCGCCCTGGTCATGGCGCTGCGCTACGGCGCGCTGCTCGGCGTGGTGGCGGGTCTCGTGCTCGCCGCCGTCTGGTACGGCTTGTATGGCTTGCATGGCGAGCCGTTCCCGGCGATGTTCTTCGTCGGCGGCTTCACGATGATCGTCGTTGGCGGGCACTTCTGCGACATCTGGGGCAACCGCGCGACCCGGGCTCGGGGCATCAACACGTATCTGAACGATCGCCTCGTCGCCATTACGAACAATCACTACCTGCTGCGTGTCTCGCACGAACGGCTCGAGCGCGATTTGCTCACCAAGCCGAGCACCATGCGCGATGCCATCATGCGATTGCGAGAACTGACGACCTCCAACGAGGCGGGCGCCGCGGCGCAAACGTTGCCCAACGCACAGCCGATGCTCGAGTTTGCCGCGCTGACGTGCCAGATCGAAGTGGCGTCGGTCTTCCCGGTGCACCTCGGGCGGCTGGTGCCCACGGCGGTGGCGTGCGTGGGCGAGGCGTTCACGCCCGTGGAGAGCGATCCGCTCGTGCAGACTTGCCTGCGCGAAGGCACGCTCTCGCATGTGCGCGACGACGTGACGGTCGGCGAGGGGAGTGCGTATATTGTGTGCGCACCGCTCACCGACACGGACGGCAACATCAACGGCATGCTGATCGTGCGCCGCATGTCGTTCCTCGCGCTCAATCACGACAACCTGCAATTGCTGCTGGTGCTGCTGGCCTATTACGCCGACGGCGTGGCGCAGCAGGGCGTGGTGGCGAGCGTGCGCGACGAGGTGCCAAGCGTGCCCTACGACTTCGCGCTGGAGTTGGGACGCCTTGCTCGCATGAAGCGCCAGAGCGGCATCCAGTCGTCGCTCGTGGCGCTCGTTTTCCCGCGCGGCGCGAGCGGCGATTCGCTGTTCGAGCAGACCGTGCGTTCGCGCCGGGCGCTCGACGCCTTGTGGATTCAGTCAGGCCCTCGTCAGCAAATCGCCATCGCCCTGATGCCGATCACCGATGAGAATGGCATCGACGGGTACCTCATCCGCATCGAGAGCGCGCTGCGTCAGCAATACGGGCTGGATTTCCAAACCGGTCACGTGGCGGTGCACTCGGCGAGCGTGGATGAGCGCGCCCCGGGCGAGGGGCTGAGCAAATTGCTGGAGCGCTGCCGCGATCATGCTTAAAAAACTGCTGGCGATCACGCTCGGTATCCTGGCCCTGCTCGCGCAGGCCCAGGCGGTGCGCACGCTTTTCGAGCCGGCCTGGCGGATCGACCCGCTCGTGGTCTTCTTTGGATGGCAACTGCTCACGGCAGTGCTCACCGCGACCTTCGTTCGTTCGGTACTGCCAGAGCATTACCACGGGCGTACCGGGGCGTTTTGGCACAGCCTGGCGATCAGCTTGTTCATGCCGGTGGGCGGTTTGCTGCTGTTCCTCGGCGTGATGGCGATCAGCGTGCTGTTCCCCGCGCCGAAAGAGCTCGCCCGCTCCGGGGCGGTTGACCGCCCCGAGTTCGTGACGTATCTGGTCTCGCGCGTCACGCACGGCGCCGGTGCGCGCCTGCGTGCGCGCTTGCGCAACACGCAAGGCACCAGCGAAGACCGCGTGGCCGCACTGGTGTCGGTGCAGGCCCTGCCGTCGCGGGCCACCGGCGAGATCATGCGTGACCTGCTGGCCGATCCGGTGGAAGAGATCCGGTTGCTCGCCTACGGGATTATCGACGGCGTGGAAAAGCAGATCATGCAGCGTATTTTCGACGCGCGCACCCAGCGCGATCGTGCAGAGAACGACGATGATCGTGCCGACGCGAACCATCGGCTCGCCGAGTTGTACTGGGAGCTGATTTATCAGAACCTCGTGCGCGGCGAGGTGTACCGATTCACGATGGAGCGCGTGGAGCGATTTGCCCGCGAGGCGCTCGCCCATCGCGAGAGCGATGCGGTCATGTGGTACCTGCTGGGCCGTTGCGCGCTGATGCGTCACGATCCGGAGCAAGCGGAACAGTGTCTGCAGCGTGCCGAGTTCCATCAATTTCCTGCGGACCGACTCGTGCCCTGGCTTGCCGAAGTCGCGTTCCTCAAACATCAATATGGACGGGTCGGGCAGATGCTCGCCGGCCTCGGGAATGGCACGGCCACCCCGATGCTGCAGCCCGTCATGCGTTTCTGGACCCGCTAATGCGTACCAACGAACGTCGCGCTGACTCGGCCGACATCGCTTTGCTGCTCGAAGGCACCTTCCCGTATGTGCGGGGCGGCGTGTCGTCGTGGGTGGATCAGATGATCCGCGCATTCCCGGACCTGACGTTTGCCGTCGTGTTCATCGGTAGCCGTCGCGAAGACTACGGCGACATGGTCTATCCGATGTACGACAACATCGTGCATTTCGAGGCGCATTATCTGTACGAATTCGAGGCGCCTGCGCCGATGCGCGCCGCCGAAGGCGACACGCAGGCGTTCGAGAAGATGGAGAAGATGCATGACATGCTGCGTCGGCGCGACGACCTGCAAGGCATCGGCAAGCTGATTCACGACGTGATTCCGATGCTCGCCGAAGACGGCGAGATCAGCGAGGCCAATTTCCTGCACAGCCGGCGCTCGTGGGACACGATCACCGATCGCTACAAGAAGTACTGCCTGGATCCGTCGTTCACGGACTATTTCTGGACGATCCGGATCATGCACAAGCCGCTGTGGCAACTCGCGCGCATTTGCGACCAGTTGATCCCGGCCAAGGTGTACCACACCGTTTCCACGGGGTACGCAGGCTTCCTGGGCGCGTTGCTGCGCTTCAAGCACCAGCGTCCGCTGCTGGTCTCGGAGCACGGCATTTATACCAAGGAGCGCAAGATCGATCTGCTGCAGAGCCAGTGGATTCGAGACAACCGGGGCCTGTTCGAGCGCGACATCTCGCAGGTCGGTTATTTCCAGAACCTGTGGGTGCGCTTCTTCGAAGCGATGGGACGCGTGTGCTACGAGGCGGCTGACGAGATCACCGCGCTCTTCGAGGGCAATCGTCTGCGCCAGATCGCCGACGGCGCGCCCGAGCACAAGACCCGCAACACGCCCAATGGCATCTCGGTGGCGCAGTTTGCGCCGCTGCGCGAGCAGCGTCCGGCCGACATCCCGCCGGTGGTGGCGCTGATCGGCCGGGTGGTGCCCATCAAGGACATCAAGACGTTCATTCGGGCGATCTTCATCGCCAGCCGCCACATGCCGGGGCTGCAGGGGTGGGTGGTCGGCCCCGAGGAAGAAGATCCGGCCTACGCGCAGGAGTGTCGTGACATTGCGGCGAGCCTGGGGTTGGAAGACAGCCTTCGGTTCATGGGCTTTCAGAAGGTGTCCGACATCCTGCCGCAGGTCGGCGTCATGGCGCTGTCGTCGATTTCCGAAGCGTTGCCGCTGGTGGTGCTGGAGGCCTATGCGGCCGGCGTGCCCGTGGTGACGACCGACGTCGGCTCGTGCCGCCAACTGGTCGAAGGCCTGGGCAATGAGGATCGCGCCCTTGGGCCTGCCGGCAAGGTCGTGCAGATCGCCAACCCGGAGCAATTCGCCCAGGCGCTGCTCGACGTGCTCGAGCCCACCACCTGGCATGCGGCCCAGCGCGCGGCGATCGCGCGCGTCGAACGCTATTACACGATCACCCAGATGCAGGACGCCTATCGCAGTCTGTACGAGACACTGCTGGCGCGTCCCGCCGCCGGGGTGGTTGCGGGAGACCACTGATGGCCGGTATTGGCTTTGAACTTCGCAAGATTCTCCGGCGCGACACGCTGACCAGCACGCTGGCGGCCTATGGCTACGCCGGGGTCATCAGCGCGGGCCCGCTGATTCTCTCGATTCTCGGTATTCTGCTCATCGGCCTGATGAGCCTCGCGGTCGTGCAACCGCCGGGCCTCATCGTGCAGTTCCAGGTGTCGGTGACGTATCTGATCGCGTTCAGCCTCATCATCACGGGCATACTTCAACTCTCGTTCACGCGTTTTCTGAGCGACCGGCTGTTCGAGCGGCGTCCCGATCTGGTGCTGCCGAACTACAACGCGGTCGCACTGGTCACGACGGTCGGCACGGGCATCATCGGTCTCATCCTCGCGCTGACCGTGTTCCGCGGCCAGTCGACGGGCTATCGGCTGTTGATGCTCACGGGCTTCGTGATCGTGAGCAATATCTGGATCGGCGTGTTGTTTCTCACGAGCGTGAAGCAATACCGTGCCGTGCTGGCGATCTTCTTCGTCGGCTACACGGTGACGGTGGTGAGTGCGGTGCTGCTCAACCGCTACGGACTCGAAGGGCTGCTCGGCGGTTTCGTCATCGGTCACCTGATCCTGTTGCTCGGCATGGTCTGTCTGATTCACCGCAACTACCGCACGGACGAATATCTGCTTTGGCAGGTCTTTGCGCGTCGCTTCTCGTATCCGTCGTTGATGTTCGTGGGTTTGCTGTTCAATCTGGGCATCTGGCTCGACAAGCTGATGTTCTGGTTCTATCCGGTCACCGGGCAGGACGTGATCGGCCCGCTGCGCGCGTCGGTGATCTACGATCTGCCGGTGTTCCTCTCGTACCTGTGCGTGATTCCGGGCATGGCGGTGTTTCTGCTGCGTATCGAGACGGATTTCGTCGAGTACTACGATCAGTTCTTCAACGCGGTGCGTACCGGCGGTACGCTCAAGTACATCGAAGAATCGCGCGACATGATGGTGCGCTCGGTCCGCACCGGTCTGTACGAAATCCTGAAGATCCAGGCGGTCGTTACGCTGCTGATCTTCGCGTTCGGCGACAAGCTGTTGCGGCTGATCGGCATTTCGGTGCTGTATCTGCCGCTGCTGCACATCGACGTCATTTCCGCGAGCCTGCAAGTGCTTTTCCTCGGAATTCTGAACATCTTCTTTTATCTGGACCGGCGTGGCACGGTGCTGGCGCTCACTGCCGCGATGGTCGTCGCCAACGGCCTGTTCACGTGGGCCACGCTGATGCTCGGACCGAATGCCTACGGCTACGGTTTCGCGCTGGCGCTGCTGGTCGTCGTGATGGTGGCGATGCACTTGCTCGATCGCCGGCTCGATGCGCTCGAATATGAAACCTACATGCTGCAACAGCAGCGCTGACACTGCCGCTGCCGATCGCCATGTCTGACATCACGACGCAACCGCACGCCACTTGGTGGCGTCGCCCACTGGCTCGATTCATGGGCGGCGTGGTGGGGGTCTTTGCCGGCTTCTTCCTCAACACCGCATCGGCGCAGCCGCCTGTCTTCGGGCGCATTGCGTTTTTCTATGGCGCGACGCTCGACCCGAAGGCGCTTGCCGGCTACGATCAGGTGGTGATCGAGCCCGACAACGGCTTCGTGCCGAAGGCCGTCGACCCGGCCACCGAGCCCAAGGGCCGGCGCTGGATCGCTTACGTCAGCGTGGGCGAAGTCTTGTCCACGCGCGACTACTACGCCGCGATCCCGAAAGCGTGGCGTATTGGCCGCAATGGCGACTGGAAATCGGAAGTGATCGATCAGGCCGCCCCGGGCTGGCCTCAGTTTTTCGTGGAGAAGGTCATCGCGCCGTTATGGGCCAAGGGCTATCGCGGCTTTTTCCTCGACACGCTCGATTCGTACGAACTGGTCGCCAAGACCGATGCCGAGCGTGCGCGTCAGCAAGCCGGGCTGGTCGCGGTCATCAAGCGAATTCGGCGCCGTTTCCCGCGCGCCGAACTGATTCTGAATCGCGGTTTCGTGCTGATGCCCGAGGTGCACGGCGACGTGGCGGCCGTGGCGTTCGAATCGCTCTATCGCGGTTGGGACGAGGGGAATCAGCGCTACGTGGCGGTGCCGGAAGACGATCGCGCGTGGTTGCTCGCGCGGGCGCGCGAAGTGCGCGAGCGCTACGACCTGCCGGTGATCGCTATCGATTACTGCGCCCCCTCGGATACCGAGTGCGCCAGGCAAGCCGTGGCGCAGATTCGTGCGCAGGGCCTCATTCCTTACGTGGGCGACGGTCACCTCATGCAGGTCAATCCCGCCGCGGCGCAGAACTGACGCAGCGCACCGCGCGAGACAACGAAGAAGGCGGAAGACAATCCCGGCGAGCCGTCATCACCACGCCGGACATCAGACAGGTCAACACGCAGGCGAACGCAACCGGCCATTCGGGCGGTGGCGTCGTGCTGCGCTCATCCAATTGATTGTTGAGGGGAAGTCATGTGTGGAATCGTGGGCGGCGTGGCACGCCGTGACGTGGTACCGGTGCTGGTCGAAGGACTGCGCCGTCTCGAATATCGTGGCTATGATTCGTGCGGCGTGGCCGTACTCGACGCAGCGCATCGGCTCACGCGCGTGCGCAGCGTGTCGCGCGTGGCGCAACTCCAGGCGCAACTGGCCGACGCGGCCATGGGCGCGGGACTGGGCATCGCGCACACGCGGTGGGCGACGCACGGCGCGCCGGCGACCGAGAACGCGCATCCGATCTTCTCGCGCGAAAGGATCGGGCTGGTGCACAACGGCATCATCGAGAACCATGAGGCGCTGCGCGAAGCGCTGCGGGCCAAGGGCTACGAGTTCACGAGCCAGACCGACACCGAAGTCATCGCCCATCTGGTCGATGCGCATTTCGCGGCGAACGACGGTGGCACGCTCGTGCACGCCGTGCGCTCGGCCGTAGCGCAATTGCGGGGCGCCTATGCCATCGCCGTCATCAGCAAGGACGAACCGGAGCGCATGGTGTGCGCGCGTCAAGGTTCGCCGCTCGTGATCGGCTTTGCGGCGGATGGGCATTTCCTCGCTTCCGACGCCATGGCGCTCGCCGGTCACTGCGACCGGTTCATGTATCTCGAGGAAGGCGACGTGGCGTTGCTCACACCCGCGCGCGTGTCGGTGCTCGACGCGCAGGGCGTGGAGGTCGAGCGTTCGGTGCGCGCGATGGCGGCGTACCAGTCTGAAGTCTCGCTGGGACCGTATCAGCATTACATGCAGAAGGAAATCTTCGAGCAGCCGCGGGCGATTGCGGACACGATTGCCGATATCACCGAGTTTTCTCCGGCCTTGTTCGGCGAAGGCGCCGCCGACGTCTTGCCGCAGGTGAACGGTGTGCTGATTCTCGCTTGCGGCACCAGCTACTACGCGGGGCTCACCGCTAAATACTGGCTTGAAGCGCTCGCCGGCATTCCCACGCAGGTCGAGATCGCTAGCGAGTACCGCTATCGCGAGTCGGTGCCCAATCCGCAAGCGCTCGTCGTGACCATCTCGCAGTCGGGAGAGACGGCCGACACGCTTGCCGCGCTCAAGCATGCCCAGAGCCTGGGACACGATCGCACGCTGGCGATCTGCAACGTGGCGACCAGCGCGCTCGTGCGGCAGACGGCGATGTCGTTCATCACGCGCGCGGGCACGGAAATCGGCGTGGCGTCGACCAAGGCGTTCACCACGCAACTCGTGTCGCTGTTCATGCTGGCCGTCACGCTCGGTGTCGAGCGCAAGCGCATCGATGCGAACGAAGCGGCGCGCCACCTCGCGCAGTTGCGTCACCTGCCGGCGGCGCTCACGAGCGTGCTCGCGCTCGAGCCTCAGCTCATTGCCTGGGCGGCGCAATTTGCCGACGTGCCGAGCGCGCTGTTTCTCGGGCGCGGGCTGCACTATCCGATCGCCCTCGAAGGGGCGCTGAAGCTCAAGGAGATTTCGTACATCCACGCCGAGGCGTACCCCGCAGGGGAACTCAAGCACGGCCCGCTCGCGCTGGTCAGCGAGCAGATGCCGGTGGTGACCGTTGCGCCGAACGACGTGCTGGTGGAGAAGCTCAAGTCGAACATGCAGGAAGTGCGCGCGCGTGGCGGCGAACTCTACGTGCTGGCCGACGGCGATATGCGCATTGCCAGCGCGGACGGTATTCGTGTCATCCGCATGCCCGAGCATTACGGTGAGCTGTCGCCGGTGCTCCACGTGGTGCCTCTGCAATTGCTGGCTTATCATACGGCGTGTGCCCGGGGCGCCGACGTCGACAAGCCCCGCAATCTGGCGAAATCGGTGACCGTCGAATAGCCAACGGATGAGATGCCTCAAGGGCAAAGCATGAATACACTCGGAACCATTCTCGTGACCGGCGGTGCCGGTTACATCGGCTCGCATACCTGTGTCGAGTTGCTCGCGCACGGCTATGACGTGGTCATTCTCGACAATCTGGTCAACAGCCATCGGGAGGCGGTGCGGCGCATCGGTGAAATTGCCGGGCGCGCCCCGGTCTTTATCGAAGGCGACGCATGCTCGAAGCCCGACCTCGACGACCTGTTCACGCGCTTCGGCATTACCGGCGCAATTCACTTCGCCGCGCTCAAGGCGGTGGGGGAGTCGGTCGAGATGCCGCTCGCCTACTATCGCAACAACATCGACAGCTTGCTCACGCTGGTCGAGACCATGCAGTCGCATGGCGTCAAGGATCTCGTGTTCAGCTCGTCGGCGACCGTGTACGGCAATCCGGCAACGGTACCCATCGACGAATCGTTCCCGCTGTCGGCGACGAATCCCTACGGTCAGACCAAGCTCATGGCCGAGACGATCCTGAACGACGTGGCCAAGGCGGACCCGAGCTGGCGTATCGCGCTGTTGCGTTACTTCAATCCGGTGGGCGCACACGAGAGCGGGCGCATCGGCGAGGATCCCGCCGGCGTGCCGAACAACCTGATGCCGTTCGTGGCGCAAGTGGCGGTCGGCAAGCTCCAGCGCCTGCGGGTGTTCGGCGGCGACTGGCCGACGCCGGACGGCACGGGCATGCGCGACTACATTCACGTGGTCGATCTCGCGCGCGGGCACCTGGCCGCACTCGATGCGCTCAAGCAACGCGATGGCGGCTTCACGGTCAACCTGGGCACCGGGCACGGTTACACCGTGCTGCAGGTTGTGAAGGCGTTCGAAGCCGCGAGCGGCCAGCCGGTGCCGTACGAAATCGTCGAGCGACGCGCCGGCGACATCGGTAGCTGCTACGCGGCGACCGCGATGGCGCGCGATCTCATCGGCTGGGAAGCCGAATACGGTATCGATCGCATGTGCGCCGATCACTGGCGCTGGCAGATGCGCAACCCGAACGGTTATCGCTGAGCCTGGTGTTTTGTCTTGGTCGGTCGGCGTGTCGAGCACGGGGAAAGGGGCACGGGTTCGACGCGTCGGTACGCTTCACGCAAACCTGCGGGCACGGCGCGCAACGCCTCGCCGCCGTGCGATGGCTTACGGCAGATTCTCGCGAAAGATCACCTGGCTGCGATTCGCCTCGATGCCGGCGGACAGATCGCGTTTTTCGCGCAGATTGGCGAAGATGCGCACACAGTTCATGATGGCGCTTTGCGGGCTTTGCGTGATGACGGCATCCATCGATCCGTCGATGAGCAGTGCGCGGGTATCCGGCGTCAGACCGTGCCCGATGAAGACCACCTTGTGTTGCATTCCCGCTTCCTTGAGCGCCTGGCCGACGCCTTCCGATCCGCCACCGATGTTGTAGATCGCCGCGAGATCCGGATGCTGCTCGAGCAACGCGCGCGTTTGCCGATAGTTGACCGCCTCGTCGTCATAGCCTTCGCGAAGCCCCACGACCTGCATCTGCGGATACTGCTCGGAGAAGAGCTGCAGAAACCCCGCCTCGCGTTCGACGTGCGCCTTGTAGCTGAGCGAGCCCGCGATGAGCGCGACTTTCGCGTGCCGCTTTGCCCCGACAAAGCGTGCGATCAGATACGCCGCGGTTCGCCCGGCCGATCCGTTGTCCAGCCCCACGTAGGCAATGCGCCGCGAGTGCGACAGGTCGGACACCAAAGTCACGGCCGCCACGCCCTCGTCGGCCAGCGTGTCGACGGCTTCGCGCACCTTCGGGTGCTCCAGCGGCATGAAGGCCACCCCGTTGCAGCCGCGTCCACGTCGCAGCAATGCGGCTGACAGTGCGTCCGGATCGAACCCCTGGATGAACTGGACGCGACAGTTCACGTGATACGGCGCCCATTGGTTTTGCGAGCACTGTACCCATTCGCCCAGCATGCGAAGGAACTTGCTGCTGCGACCGGGCAGGACGAACAGCACCTGCGTGGGCGGCACCGCCCGAACCGCTTCCAGTGCCGGCTCAGGCAGGTATTGCAGCTCACCGGCCGCATGTAGCACGCGCTGCACGGTCGTCTGCCGCACGCCCTCGCGGCGATGCAGCACGCGATCGACCGTTGCCGTGGAAACGCCCGCCAGACGTGCGATGTCGGCCAGATTGGGCATGTTTCGTCTCATTCGCTTCCCCTCGATGTGATGTGCGGCGGCGGTCTTGCTTGACGTGCCGTCGCGTCGACGATCACAGCATACTTCATCAAAACACATCAAATCACATCACGATTCAGAGTTGGTCGATCATGGCGTTGCGACCTATCGTACGTCTTCAAGACATCCACGAACGTACCGCCAGGCCGGTACGCGAATGCACAGGAGACATTGTGATGGCAGCAGTCGGTGAGTCGGCGCCGCGTCGGTTGGCGGGACGCGTGGCGTTGGTGTTCGGCGCGGGATCGGTCGGCGATGGGTGGGGCAATGGCAAGGCGGCTGCCGTGGCCTATGCCCGCAGCGGCGCCAAGGTCGTCGCCGTGGACCGAGCGCAGGAAGCGGCTGACGTCACACGCCGTGTGATCGCCGACGAAGGCAACGACGCCGTTGCGCTGGCCGCCGATGTTACGCGCTGGGACGACGTCCAGCGTGCCGTGGCGTCCGCCATCGAGACCTACGGTCGCGTCGACATTCTGCACAACAATGTCGGCATTACCTCCCAGGGCGGGCCCGTGGAAACCACCGAGGACGTCTGGGATCGCGTGATGACGGTCAACGTCAAGAGCATGTTCCTCACGTGCAAGGCCGTGCTGCCGCTCATGGAGGCCCAGGGCAGCGGCGCGATCGTGAACATCGGCGCGCTCGGCGGCGTGCGCTGGACTGGCTATGCCTATTGCGCCTATGCGGCATCGAAGGGGGCGGTGAATTCGCTCACCCAGAGCGTGGCATTGCAGTATGCGGCCAAGGGCATCCGGGCGAATTGCATTCTGCCGGGCGTGATGGACACGCCGCACATCTATCAACAAATTTCCGGCTTTTACCCGAGTGCGCAGGCGATGGTGGAGGCGCGCAACCGTCTGTCCCCGACCGGTCGCATGGGGGATGGTTGGGATGTGGCAAATGCGGCCGTCTTTCTGGCGTCGGACGAGGCGCGCTACATCAACGGCGTGGAATTGCTCGTCGACGGCGGCATGCACGTTCGCTGCAACTGACGCCACGCCGCCGGGCGGATCAATCGGCGAACGGGGTGTCGGCATTTCGCGCCGTCGCGCTTAACGCCGCGCCGACGCTTGTGTAAAAAACCATAAATCAGGAGACATGCGCATGACCGACTCAACTTCTCAGGGCCGACGCAACATTCTGCGCGCGCTTTCCGCCTTGCCCGCACTGGGTGTCGCGGGCGTTGCCGGTGTGACGGGCGCGCTGCCGCGCATGGCGCGTGCCGCGGCGCCGGCATACGTATTCAAGTACGGCAACAATCTGCCGGTCAGCCACCCGCTGAACGTGCGGGCACAGGAGGTCGCGGCGCGCATCGCTTCGGAGAGCAAGGGGCGCATGGAACTGCGCATCTTCCCGAACAATCAGCTCGGCGGCGACACCGACATGCTCGCGCAAGTGCGCAACGGCGGTATCGACATTTTCAACGCCGGCACGATGGTGATTGCGACGCTCGCGCCGATCAGTGCCATTACGGCGGTGGGCTTTGCGTTCTCCAACTACGACCAGGTGTGGCACGCGGTCGACGGCAAGCTCGGCAACAGCATTCGCGAGACCTTCGCGAAGACGGGGCTCTACACCTTTGAGAAGATGTGGGACAACGGCTTCCGTCAGATCACGAGCGGCAACAAGCCCATCACGAAGGCGACCGATCTTGCCGGCATGAAGATTCGCGTGCCGGTGAGCCCGATGGGCATTTCGCTGTTCAAGTCGCTGCAGGCGTCGCCGACGAGCCTTCAGTTCAGCGAGGTCTACTCAGCACTGCAGACGCATGTTGTCGACGCGCAGGAGAACCCGCTCGCCATTGTGGAAACGGCGAAGCTCTACGAAGTGCAGAAGTTCTGCTCGGTCACTAACCATAGCTGGGACGGCTATCACCTCGTGGTGAATGGCCGTTCGTGGCGCGCGCTGCCGGACGACCTCAAGGTCATCGCCGCGCGGGCCTTCAACGAGGCCGCGATCCAGCAGCGCGAAGACGTCTACAAGCTCAACACGGGCCTGCAGAACGCGCTCTCGAGCAAGGGGCTCGCGTTCAATGCCGCAGCGCCGGAGACGTTCCGCGCCCAGTTGCAGAAGTCGGGCTACTACGCCGAGTGGAAGAAGAAATTCGGCCCGGAAGCGTGGGCGCTTCTCGAAGCGACGGCCGGCAAGGTGGCCTGAGATGACTCCCCGTCCTGCGCATTCCCCGCACGGCGCGCCCGCCGGGGACTCGCTGCCGGCGAGCGCTGCCGCCGACCTGCCGTTGCGTGGCTGGCGGGCGTTCGTCGGCAGCCTTGATCGCGCCATCGGTTGGCTCACGGAGATTCCCGCGGCGCTGCTCGTGCTCGCGGACATCCTCGTGATGCTCGCCGGGGTCATCGCGCGCTATGTGTTCCATGCCCCGCTGGTCTGGGGCGACGAACTCGCCGGCATTCTCTTTCTCTGGATGTCGATGCTCGGCGCCGTGGTCGCGTTGCGGCGCGGCGAGCATATGCGCATGACGGCGTTCGTCGGCAAGGCATCGCCGTCGACGCGGGCATTCCTCGACGTGTTGGCGATCGCCGCCGCGCTCGCGTTCCTGCTGCTCATCGTGCATCCGGCGTACGAGTACGCGTCGGAGGAGGCGTTCGTGATCACGCCCGCGATGGAGATCAGCAACGTCTGGCGCGCGGCGGCGTTGCCGGTTGGCGTGGCCTTGATGCTCGTGGTGAGCGTATTGCGGCTGCTGCGCACCGCACCCGCCGCGCGGGTGATCCAGGCCGTAGCGCTGGTGGGCGTGGTGTGCGTCGGCTTCTGGCTGCTCGGACCGGTGCTGGCGCCGCTCGGGCGCTGGAATCTGGTCATCTTCTTCGCGGGTGTCGTCGGGGCGTGCGTGTTCGCGGGCGTGCCGATCGCGTTCTCGTTCGCCCTGGCGACCTTCGGCTTTCTCGCGCTGACAACGCACACGCCGATGGTCGTGCTCGTGGGCCGGATGGACGAAGGCATGTCGCACCTGATCCTGCTGGCGGTGCCGCTGTTCGTCTTCCTCGGGTTGCTGATCGAGATGACGGGCATGGCGCGGGCGATGGTGCAGTTTCTCGCAAGCCTGCTCGGTCATGTGCGTGGCGGCCTGAGCTATGTGCTCATCGGCGGGATGTACCTGGTGTCGGGCATCTCCGGCTCCAAGGCGGCCGATATGGCGGCCATCGCGCCCGTGCTGTTCCCCGAGATGAAGAAGCGCGGGGCGGATCCCGGCGATCTCGTGGCGTTGCTCTCGACGACGGGCGCACAGACCGAGACCATTCCGCCCTCGATCGTGCTGATCACCATCGGGTCGGTGACGGGGGTGTCGATTTCGGCGCTGTTCACCGGGGGCTTGCTGCCCGGCGTGGTGCTCGGCATTGCGCTGTGCAGCGTGGTGTGGTGGCGTTATCGCCACGAGGATCTGTCCGGTGTGGAGAAGGCGAAGAAGGGTGATGTGTGGCGCGCCTTCGTGTACGCATTGCCGGCGGTGGCGCTGCCGTTCGTGATTCGTGCGGCGGTCGTCGAGGGCATTGCAACGGCCACCGAGGTATCGACCATCGGCATCGCATATTCGGTCGTGGCGGGCTTGCTGCTCTATCGCAGGTTCGACACGCGGCGGCTGCTGCCGATGCTGATCGAGACGGCAGCCTTGTCGGGCGCGATCATCTTCATCATTGGTGCGGCGACCGGCATGGCGTGGGGACTCACGCAATCGGGCTTCGCGCAGGACTTCGCGGCTGCGATGGAACGCGTGCCCGGTGGAAGTGCGGGTTTCATCGTGGTGTCCATCGTCGCGTTCATCGTGCTGGGCAGCGTGCTCGAGGGCATTCCGGCCATCGTGCTGTTCGGACCGCTGATGTTTCCGATCGCCCGCGCGGTTGGCGTGCACGAGGTGCATTACGCGATGATCGTGGTGCTCTCGATGGGGCTGGGGCTGTTCGCACCGCCGTTCGGCGTGGGGTATTACGCCGCCTGTGCCATCGGCAAGGTCGATCCCGCGAAAGGCATGCGGGCGATCTGGGGCTATCTCGCGGCGCTCATCGTCGGTTTGATCTGCGTGGCGGCAATTCCCTGGATCTCGATCGGCTTCCTTCATTGACGAAGCCGCCGACACCGACGACACCGACGACACCGACGACACCACGGCGCGGCAAGTGAACCATGCAGTGGTATGCATCACCACATTCAAGGATGGCGGAGGGCGCGGTCGATTCGCCTCGCGTGGCGCCGCCCATCCGGACCTTACGCAAAAGACGATTACAGAGAAGACCATGAGCAGATTCTTCGGCGAGATTCGCCAGGTGGCATACCTTGTGCCGGACATCGAGGCGGCAATGACCTATTGGTCGAATGTACTCGGTGTCGGGCCGTGGTACTACAACCCCAAGGTGCCGATCCGCAACTACACCTACCGCGGCGAGCGCTTCGAACCGCACAACGCCGTGGCGCTGGCGAACGCGGGCGGGTTGCAGATCGAATTGCTGCAGATCCGCAACGACGTGCCGTCGATGTACCGCGACTTCCTCAATGCCGGGCGCAGCGGGGCGCAGCACGTGGCGTACTGGACCGAGGACTTCGACGCCGATCTGGCGCGCGCGCGCGACGCCGGGTTCGAAGTCTGCATGAGCGGTGAAGTCGGCGAGAACGGCCGCTTCGTCTATTTCGAGGACCGCAGCGCCGACCCCGGCTGTCATCCCGGGACGACGATCGAGCTGTCCGAAGTCGCCGGCCCGAAGGGCAAGCTCTTCACGATGATTCGCGAGGCTGCGGCCGCCTGGGACGGCACCGACCCCGTGCGCGCCTTTCCGGACCTCACGACGCTATGAGCGCGACCCTGTCTGCCACCTATCTGATCGAGACGCCGCTCGATCCGCGCAAGGTCGCCGAAGTCATGGCCGGCGAGCAGTCCTGCGGCACATTTACCCGCGTGGCGGGAGAGACGGATGCGCTGCGTGAGCGCGCGCGCGCCGTGGTCGAAGCGGTCGACCTCGTGGGCGACGTTGCGCAGCCGTCGTTGCCGAACGCCTTTCTCGAGCGCAAGGGCATCCGTGGCCCGTGGCATCGGGCCCGTGTTCGGATAGCGTTTCCGTATGACAACGTCGGCGTCAATCTGCCAACGCTTGCCGCCACGCTTGCGGGCAATCTGTATGACCTTGGCGAAGTGACGGGCATGCGGCTGGAGCGCATTGCGTTGCCGGCGAGCTACCGACAGCAGTTCGACTTTCCGCGCTATGGCATCGCAGGCACGCGCGAAGCGACGGGCGTGAGCGAAGGCGCGCTGGTCGGCACGATCCTCAAGCCGAACGTCGGCATGAGCGCCACGGAAACGGCGGCGCTGGTCGCGCGGCTGTGCGCGGCGGGCGTGGACTTCATCAAGGATGACGAAGTGTGTGCCAACCCCGTGCACGCGCCGCTCGCGCAGCGGGTGCCCGCGGTGATGGCTGCCGTACGCGAGCATCGGGCGCGCACCGGCAAGCAGGTGATGGTGGCCTTCAATATCACCGACGAAACGGATGCGATGCGACGCCATGCCGATCTTGTGACGCGCGAAGGCGGCAATTGCGTCATGGTGAGCCTGAACTGGTGCGGATTCTCTGCCGTGCAGACGCTGCGCCGTCACACCGATCTGGCAATCCACGCGCATCGGAACGGCTACGGTGCGATGTCGCGCGATCCGATGCTGGGCATGGGCTTTCAGGCCTATCAAACCCTCTGGCGACTGGCCGGTGTCGATCACATGCATGTGCATGGCCTGCAAGGCAAGTTCGCACAGGCCGACGAGGAGGTGATCGAGTCGGCGCACGACTGCTATGCGCCGCTGGCCGTCGATGCTGCCGAGCAGGACATCGAGCGAGACCAGGTGATGCCGGCGTTCTCGTCGGGGCAATGGGCCGGCACGGTGCCGGCGACCTGGCGCGCCGTCGGCCGCGACGATCTGCTCTTCATGGCGGGCGGCGGCATTCTGGCGCATCCCGATGGCCCGGCGGCGGGCGTGCGGAGTCTGCGCGACGCTTGGGCGGCGGTGCGTGCCGGCCAGTCGCTTGAAGAGGCGTCTCGCGATGCGCCCGCGTTGGCGGCCGCGTTGCGATTCTTTGGCCATTGACCGGTGCTGCCATGCCTATCGAATCTCCGGCGGATATGACACATCGTCCCCAACTGCTTTATTACGGCGATGACTTCACCGGTGCGACGGATACCCTGGCGAGTGCGGCACGCGCAGGCTTGCGCAGCATTCTGCTGTTCGCGCCCCCGGATGCGGCGCGTCTCACGACGCTCGGGCCGCTCGATTGCCTGGGAATCGCCGGCGTGTCGCGCTCGCTCGCGCCGGACCGCATGCGTGAAGAGCTGGCGCCGATTGCGGCGCTGGCCCGGCACTTGCAACCCACGGTGCTGCATTACAAGACCTGCTCGACGTTCGATAGCGCGCCGGAGGTCGGAAGTATTGGCGAGGCCGTGAGTGTGTTGTCGTCGTCGATGCCGAGCCCATGGGTCGCGATCGTCGGGGGACAGCCCAATCTTGGCCGCTACTGCCTTTTCGGCAATCTCTTCGCTGCGGCCGGCGTGGGCGGTGAAGTCGTACGCATCGACCGGCATCCGACGATGAGCCGTCATCCGGTGACGCCGATGCATGAAGCCGATCTGCGGCGTCATCTGGCGCAGCAGGGCCTGAACGATATCGGTCTCGTGCCTTGGACATGCTACGACACGCCGCCGGGGGACGACGCTGGGGAGACCGCTGCGACGAATGTCGTGTCGGCGCGTGTCGACGCGTTACGGGCCGAGGGTGTGGTCAACGTGCTCTGGGACGTGGCCCGGCAGGGCGACTTGCCGCAGATCGGCGCGCAGCTCTGGGGCGCGGCGCGGCGCTCACCGCTGCTGGCCGTAGGGCCGAGCAGCGTGACGCAGGCGCTGGCGAGCGCGATGTCGCGAAGCGGCGAGGCAGTGGATGACGATGTCCCGCCGGCGAAGGGTCCAGTGCTGGTGCTGGCGGGAAGCCTGTCGCCGGTGACGGCGGCCCAGGTGACGGCCGCTGTCTCGTTCGAGGTCGTGCGCCTCGACGCCGCCCGACTGATCGAGCCGGATGGGCGCTACTGCCGCGAGGCCGCCGCGCAACTGGCCACGCACCTTCGCGCCGGACGCCACACGCTCGCCTGCACCGTGCCGTTCGCCGACGCATCGACTGAATCACCCCCCCAACCGTCGACGCAGAATCGGGCGGTCCCTGCGCTGGCATTGGCGCAAGCGGGCGGGCGGCTGCTCAGGCTGGTGTTGGAGGAGGTGCCCGTCTCCCGCATGGCGATTGCCGGCGGTGACACGTCGAGCCACGGCGTGCGCGCGCTCGATGCCTGGGGGCTGGCTTACGCGGGCATGGTGTCGCCGGGGGCGCCCTTGTGCCGCCTTCGCAGCGATGCGCCAGCGCTCGACGGCATGGAGATCCTGCTCAAAGGCGGGCAGATGGGCGGGGTCGATCTGTTCGAACGTCTGGTGCGCGGCACATTGTCACGCACCGAGTCACTCAGTTCTTGAAGGTTTTCGCCGTCTCCTCGGCGGCGAATCTCAGCTCCGGCTCGAAGGCGAGGAGATCGTCGAGCGTCAGCCGTCCGATGGGGGCCTGCACCGCAATGGCCGCGCAGGCGCGATTGCGGTTGAGCATGACCGGCACCGCAATCGCAATCAAGCCCTGCAAGTGTTCCTGATTGTTGATACCCATCTTGCGCCGGCGCGTGCGCTCGAGTTCGGTGCGAAATTCACCGCGGTCGGTCAACGTCTGCTCCGAGAATTTGCGCAGCGGCAGGGTTTCGATCAACCGTTCGCGCCGTTCCTTCGGCAGGAAACTCAGTAGCAGCTTGCCGCTGGCCGAGCAGTGCATCGGCACGTGCGAACCCGGCTGCAGGTGCATGCGCAGCGGCCATTCCGTCTCCACACGATCCACATAAATCACGTCGTTGCCCGAGAGCATCGTGAGGTTGCACGTCTCGCCGATACGCGTGACCAGTTGCTCGAGCAAGCCATGCCGCGCGGCGGCGGCGCCGGTCTGCATCAGCACGTTGATCGCCAGCGCACGAACGCGCGGCGAGCATTCGTAGCGGCGGTCGTTGGCGCTGCGCGTGATGAGCCAGGCGTCCTTGAGCTGGGTGAGGATGCGATGCACCGTCTGCTTCGGCAAATCCAGCGCGTTGACGAGATCCATCATCGAGAGCGGTCCGCCAGCCGTCGCCAGGGTCTCGAGCACGCGGAACGCCCGCACCGCGGCTGCGTTCGATTGATTCGATGCCGTCATGTTGTCTCCTGATGCCATGCCTCGCGCAGTCCCGGTCTGCCGCTGCGACGGGTTCCGACTCGCCGCACCTGCGACTCCCTCATTCCGGCTTCGCTGTTTAACGTGATTTTGCATCGTTTTCATCACTTTTGCGGACCGCATCGGTCCCGAATATCGAGACGATCGATACACCTGTCCAATGTGTCCGGTTTGTCCGGGAATTTGAGACCTGCGACACCACCCGGTTGGCTAGATTGGAGTCGCGAACCCAAGCCACAACCGGCGCCTTGCGCATCAGGAGACATCACATGAATTCACGGGCCTTCGGAGCCATCGTTCCTCCAACCGGCACCCGCGCAGACGCGCTTGCGCAGCAGGACGTCGACGCTCAGGTCGCGGCACTCGTCGCCCGCGCGCAGGCGGCGCAGCGCGACTTCGCGAGCGCGGGGCAACAGACGCTCGACATGGCGGCCAGCGCGGCGGCGTGGGCGATCATGGAGCCGTCGCGCAATCGCCAACTCGCCGAACTCGCGGTGCGCGACACCGGACTCGGCAACGTCGACGACAAGTTCCAGAAGAACTTCCGCAAGACACTCGGCCTGCTGCGCGATCTGCACGGGCGCAAGACGCATGGCGTCATCGCGCGGGACACAGAGAAAGGCATCGTAGAGATTGCGCGTCCGGTGGGCGTCGTCGCGGCGATCACGCCGTCCACCAACCCCGCGGCCACCCCCGCGAACAAGATTGTCAACGCGCTCAAGTGTGGCAATGCGGTGATCGTCGCGCCGTCGCCCAAGGGACATTCGGCGTGCGCGTTATTGCTCGAATTCATTCACGCGGAACTCGCCAAGGCCGGGTTGTCGCCGGACCTCGTGCAGATGCTGCCTGCGCCGATCACCAAGGCCGCCACGGCGGCGCTGATGCGTCAGGCGGACCTGATCGTCGCCACCGGCTCGCAGGCGAACGTGCGCATGGCCTATACGAGCGGCACGCCGGCGTTCGGCGTCGGAGCGGGCAACGTGGCGTCGATCGTGACGGCCAGCGCCGATTTGACCGATGCGGCGGGCAAGATTGCGCGCTCCAAGACCTTCGATAACGCGACGAGTTGTTCGTCGGAGAACAGTGTCGTGATCGAAAGCCCGGTCTACGACGCCATGATCGACGCGCTGCGTGCCGCCGGCGGCGTGCTGCTGAGCGCCAGCCAGAAGCGCGCACTTCAGGACGTCATGTGGGTGGATGGCAAGCTGGCGGGCGGCTGTACGGCGAAAGCGGCGCAAACGATCGCGCAGTTGGCCGGGCTCGACGACGTGGCGGCACAGCAACCGGCGTTCCTGATGGTCGAGGAGTCGGGCGTGGGCGCCGATCATCCGTTCTCGGGCGAAAAACTCTCGCCGGTACTCACGGTCTATCGTGCCGGGAACTTTGCCGAGGCGGCATCGCTCGTCGAGCGGATCTACGCCTACATGGGCGCGGGCCATTCCGTTGGACTGCATGGGTCGGATCCGGCGCAGGCGGTGACGTTGGCCGAGACGTTGCCGGTCGCACGCGTGATCGTCAACCAGGCGCATTGCTTCGCAACGGGTGGTAATTTCGACAACGGCCTGCCGTTCTCGTTGTCGATGGGCTGCGGCACCTGGGGGAAGAACAATTTCACCGACAACCTCGGCTTTCGTCAGTACCTGAACGTGACACGCGTGGCGTTCCCCATCGCATCGGCCGTGCCCGACGTCGACGATCTGCTGGGCGACTATTTCGCGAGGGTCGGACGATGAACGCGCCCATGAATCCGGCGTCGGTCGCCGACGTCACAGCCCACGAAACCCAGAGGACGCCGCGCACGCTGCGCGAGCTCATCGACACCCAAGCCGACGCGTTCGGCCAAAAGACCTACCTGCTGACGACCCGCGAGACGGGCGACGACACCGTCACGCTCACCTTTACCGGCTTGCGCGACGATTGCCGCGAACTCGCCCGACGATTTGCCGCCGCCGGACTGCGCCAGGGGGACATCGTGTCGGTCTGCATGGGCAACGGCCTTCAGACGGCACGGTTGATTCTCGCGGCGATGTACAGCGGCCTGATCGTCAACCCGATCAACCTGCTGTGCCAGCCTGCGCAGATGGAGTACATCGTAGAGCACTCGGACACACGGCTGATCTTCGTGTCCGAGGCGATGCTGCCCGCCGTCGCGCAAGCGGTGGACGCGTTGCGCGCGCAAGGCATGACGCGACCCGTGGCGCTCGTCTGCACTTCGCCCGAGGCGACAACGTTGCCCGAGATTGCCCCGCTGACGCAACTTGCCGCGCCGGTACCGGCGGAGATGCACGGCGTCGCGTTGCTCATGTACACGTCGGGCACGACAGGCGTGCCGAAAGGGGTGATGCTCACGCACGGGAACCTGCTGGCCAATGCGGGGTTCATCAGCGCGGAGCATTGTCTGACGCCGCACGACCGTGTGCTCGCGTCGCTGCCGCTCTATCACATCAACGGACTCGTGGTCACACTGCTCGCGCCGTTGTTTCACGGCGGCTCGGTCGCGATGGCGCCGCGCTTTTCGGCGCGCACGTTCTGGCGCGACGTGACGGCCGCGCAATGCTCGTGGATCAACGTGGTGCCGACCATCGTGGCCTATCTGCTCGAAGGCGAGGTGCCGGACCGCACCGCGCTGGCGGCGCTGCGCTTTTGCCGAAGCGCCTCGGCGGCGCTACCGGCGGATCACCATCGAGCCTTCGAGGCGCGCTTCGGTATCGGCATCATCGAGACGATGGGCATGACCGAGACGGCGGCCCCAGTGTTCAGCAATCCGCTCGACGCGACCCGGCGACGCGTGGGCAGCATCGGCTTTTTTTTTGGGGGGGGGGGGGGGGGG